>DASTYM010000136.1:0-16541 GCA_035764995.1 Cyclobacteriaceae bacterium
TCAAGAAAAGTCTGGAGGACAGAAAAAAGATTTCAGTTGTGAACGATCAATGGCGTACACCCACACTGGCTGAAGATCTGGCAATGGGCTGCTATTTAGCGGCAGTAAAAAAAGCAAGAGGCATTTACAATATCTCTGGAAAAGATTTTCTTTCTCCTTATGATATAGCAGTGCAAACAGCAAATTACTTCAAGCTGGATGCGTCCCTGATCAATCCAACGGATTCAAATCAATTTAAACAACCAGCGAGAAGACCTCTCAAGACAGGCTTCATTATTGAAAAAGCAAAAAAGGAGCTTGGCTATGAACCGCACTCCTTTTTAGAAGGTCTTGAAGTTGTTGCAAAGCAGCTCTAGGCAGCCTCCTTCTTATTGCGCATCGCCCAGTAATAAATTGGAATACCGATTAGCGTGATGATCAACCCTGCAACAGTGTATGCAGGCTTCATCCAAACCAGGAAAATGCAAAAGGTAGCAGCCATCAGAATATAAATAGCCGGCAACACAGGGTAAGCAAAAGCTTTGTATGGACGTTCGATATCGGGTCTCTTTTTACGAAGTATAAAAATCCCGCCAATGGTCATCGCATAGAAAATAACAACCACGAATGAAACCATGTCGAGCAGATTTCCATATTCACCGCTCAGGCAAAGGATAGATGCAACAATCGCCTGGGCCCAAAGTGCCCATTGTGGAACAGCGTTTTGATTCAACGTACCTGCTTTCTTTAAGAACAAGCCGTCCAGAGCCATGGTGTAATAAACACGTGCACCGGCCAGGATTAATCCGTTGTTACAGCCAAACGTAGAAATCATAATCAGCACGGCAATCACAAACTTACCGCCATCTCCAAAAATCTGGTTGGCTGCTGATATCGCTAAGCGGTCAGCTTGAGGATATGCAATTCCATCGATTGGAAGAACATACAAATACATGAGGTTTGCTGTTATGTATAACACTGTAACAATCAACGTTCCCAAAAACAAACTCAACCCGATGTTGCGTTTAGGGTTTTTAATTTCACCCGCAATGAACGTTACGTTGTTCCACGCATCACTACTAAAGAGTGAGCCTGTCATAGAAGCAGCAATGGCCCCAAGCAAAGCTAATCCGCCAATCTCTATCCATCCAGTCGGTGTTTTACCGCCACCATTAACGCCAAGATCCTGCATTGAGTGAAGACCTGTTTGCCAGTTTTGAGCCCAGAAATTTTCTTTGGTTAGAATAAATCCTAAAACGATTAGTCCGAACAACGCAATCAGTTTTGCACCTGTGAATGTGTTCTGAATAATTTTTCCGCCTTGAATTCCTCTTGTGTTAGTATACGTCAGCAGTGCTATCATGGCAATCCCCAAAAGCTGTGCTGCAGAGATGTTCAATCCGAAGGGTGAAAACAAAACAACGTTCTCCCCAACCTGTGGGATCAGGTAAGCAGTAAAACGACTGAATGCCACCGCCACTGCAGCGATGGTTGCTGTTTGAATTACTGCGAAAAAACTCCATCCATATAAGAATGCCATGAGAGAATTATAGGCTTCTTTCAGGTAAACGTATTGACCGCCCGCTTTAGGATACATGCCACTAAGTTCTCCATAACTCACTGCTGCGGTGATTGTCATAAAACCTGTGATGGCCCACACGCCTATCAGCCAGCCTGCACTTCCAACATTGCGCATGATATCGGCACTAACAATAAAAATCCCCGAACCAATCATGGAACCTGCCACAATCATCGTGGCATCCCATAATCCCAGTACGGGTTTAAAATTTGTATTACTCATGTACGTAAAGCTTAGGTGCGGAAGATAGGTAATTCAGGGTAAGTGAAAAAATTAATCGAGCAACTCGGTCACAGGCTGGCCTGTACAGCCATTCGGGAATTTGGTCTTTAACAGGATAGCAAGCGTTGCTGCGATGTCGGTAATGGTGTGGTATTGTACGGAGCTTCCCTTCTTAATACCTTTTCCATAAAACAAAATGGGCACGTGAGTATCATACGTGTATGAGGATCCATGGGTAGTTCCTTGCACCCATCCTGATTCATACCATCCCGGTTCGAGTACAAATGAAATATCTCCACTTCGTTTGGGATTATACCCGCGAATGACCATACCCTTTTGCCCACCTTCAGCAAAATCACCCTGACGGAGAACGCTTTTAGGGAACACATTAGCCACACCTTTTTCTTTCAATAAAAAATTTGCTGTTAGTTCAGTAGCAATAAGCAAATCAACACCTCCAGTCTTAGGATCGGAGCTAAAGGCCTCGTGATTAAAATAAATCTGCTCATTCATAATAACCTCAACAATGTTTTTTCCAGGGAAATATTGCTGCAGGTACGGATTCAATCGGCTTTTCAGATTTGAATTTCTGAAATACCCTGCAGGCACTTTATTATCGATCAGATACTGAGGATTTTCAGCTACACCATGGTCGGCAGAAAGAAAAACAAGATAGTTCCCTGCACCGGCAACCTGATCAAGTTTCTTAAACAAGTCTTCCAGATTTTTATCGAGACGGACATAAATATCTTCTAACTCAACTGCATTGGGAGTTAACTCGTGGCCTATTTTATCAGGAGCTGAATAAGACACACATAAGAAATCAGTAACATCATCAGCTCCAAGCTTTTCGCCATCAATGGCAGCTTTCGCCATTTCAGTTAAATAATCATCTGAAAAGGGTGTATAAGACAGGATATCAAGATTGTTTTTTTGTTTGCGCAATTGCGCAAGGTCATAAGGAAACACAGACTTTTCTTTTCCTGCTAATTTTCTTTCGTATGGATTTTCATCCGGACCGCTTTCGGTATACTTTTCAATGGGATAAACAGTATTCCAGGTTTGTGATAGATACTTATCCGGAAGATTCAGTTGATTAAACTTTTCGACCCACAGCGGAAGTTTAGTCATGTAGTATGTGCTGGTAATGAACTTGCCAACATTTTCATCATACCAATAGGCTGCATCCGCCATGTGACCAGCGGGGAGTACAGACCCTCTATCTTTAATAGAGATGCCGATGACTTTTGATTTCTTTTGCGTGGTGAGCTTCAATTCATCGGTAATAGTAGTAGCGAGCAACCGGGTAGGTGCCATTTGTCCATCCGCAACAGAAGTGCTACCCACCGTATTGAATGTTTCATCACTCACACAGTACACATCTTTCTTTGAGTCTTTATCAAACCAATTATTACCGATAATTCCGTGAATTGCAGGGGTTGTTCCCGTATAAACCGATGCATGTCCTGCCCCTGTTACGGTGGGAACATAATTATAATGAGCATTCTTCAGCATAAAACCGTTGTTCATCATACGCTTAAAACCGCCCTCACCAAACTTGTTTCCAAATCGATACAGGTATTCCTGCCGCATTTGGTCTACTATAATTCCAACCACCAGCTTCGGGCGTTCATCGGATTCAGACTGAGCCCAAGTGGTCGTACCCGCCAACAACAATAAAACAAGACAGAACAATTTTTTCATGATGAAGAATTAACCTGGGCAATATAATAAATCTAAAAAAGGTTTAGCGGAAACCTTGATGAACGGCAGATTAAAACTCAGTTATCAGAACAATAAATTCTTTCGTAATCCTCAATTTCAAATACCTGCCTGCGTAACTGGATGCCGTTTTTGTTATAATAAATCACCACAAAAATAGATGCCTCCTCTACATGCTTCTCTGTAAAGTACAGAGGAACCGTGGCCGATCCCAGGTTGACAATATCGGTAAACGTGGTGGGTATAATGACCCCCTTTCTATTACTGATAACTCCGTAGTTATTTTCCTGCTGTACTATTAAAATTTTCTCCTGATCAGTATCCAGAACTTTTTTAAGTTTCTTGACCTGATCAATGACCGTTTCGTGTTCAATGAAATTGTAAAATATCCAGTTAAAGTTCTTCTTCACCAATGCAGAAGAATCATTCCAGTATAGAATCTCTTCATACTCGAACGGCAAAATGACTTTGCCATCCCATCCTACCAATCCGTTAAGACCTTTCTTGCTGGCAATAAGGACTGAAGCGTTATATGGCACGAGGTTCTTTTCATACTCTGGTTTTATTTCTTTCCTGCGTACAACATCCAGCAAGCCAAACTTTTTAGCTTTCAGCGTTTGAACAACTCCCTTATTTACAGAACCTAACGCATCATATTCAGGCTGAACAACTACTTTTCCATTGAGTCCAATTAAGCCTCGTTTGTCCTTTTTGAACACCGTGAAAAAACCCTCGTTGTTATATTCGATGCGGTCAAACGTTGTTACAAAGAGTTGTTTTCCCTTTGAATCATAGATTGTTTTCTTTTCAGCATCCTCCACCAACAAGAAAAAAAGTGAATCACGGCCTGGAAGAAACTGGATTTTAGAATTATGAATCAGATCAACGGCATCTTTTTTCGTGAGATAAATGCGCACGCTGTCGTGCTTCATACCAATCGCAAACGGACCATTAAACATCACACTGTCGAATGCCGGGCTTTCAACCTGTTTGGTCACGGGATCGATCAGGTGCCACGAGCCATCCTGCTGAGCCGCCACCCAGGGTTGATTAACAGCAACACGAACAAACTGCTGTGAAGGAGTAGATGATTTGTCATATAATTTATATCCTAGTGAAGCTCGCGCCACAGCCCCAAAAAATGTTGGTTCAATTTCCTGAAGATCAATCTTAATCCATTCTTTCAAGTTTTGATTAATCACCCCTTGCTCACGGCCACTCTTGACCCATATTTTTCCCTGTGACCAACCTTTCACATCATCAAACTCCTGACTGAATGGAATGGGCAATTGATCAGCAGCTTTAGCAAGATCATTTTCACGAACGAGTTTATACTTCCCTGACTTCTTCAACACAACGATATCATCAATTTGCTGAATGTCGTCCCACACGTAGTCCGTCAACATTCTCCCGGTGAGCGTTGACACAGCCCAACGATTCTCCTTCTTTACTGCGAGGTAATTGCCGCTGATAATTTTAACATCCTGGAAACATTCAGTTAAGTTATTCAACCCTGAGTAGTGAATTGCTTTTACACAAGCAAGCGTTGTAACTTTCAGAAAACCTTTCCCAATATGCGTTACGGCTGAAATGTCACCTTTGAACACAACCGCATTATTTCTGGCTACGATTTCCGTATCAAACACCAGTAACTCATCCGTGATGTTACCACATAAGTAATCATCTTTAATTTGCTTCGCAGCTGGCCTGATAATCTCCTCGCCATTTTCATTCATGAACCCAAAGCCTCCATCTTTAAAAAATGGAACGAGGTAATATTTTTCGAGTTGCTGAAGTTTTTGGATAGAGTCATTAAGCAGCGACCGTGGAATTGGTTGCTCATCGTCTTTTAAAAGATGATACAAAATATTTCTAGCCTCAACAACCTTTGAGCTTTGAGGGTATTTCTTAAGGAGTCTTTCAAATTCTACCGCTTCACCTGAAGCAGTTGCAATTTCAAAAATTTGCTTCTCTACCTCTTTTCGATACGGGCTCGATGGATAGCTCGAGAGGAATGATTCATAGCTTGCCAGCTTTTTATCTTTTGTTTTAGCTTCGAATAGAAGTTTTTCGTAACGGGATTTTGCTTCAGTAGCCCGGCTCGATTCCGGGTACTTTTCGAGGTAATTCAGAAACGCAGTAAAGGTATTTTCCTTCAATGCATTCAGATATGCTACCTCATCGCGTAACTCAATAGCCTGCGTCTGCTGCACGGCCATAGGAAATCGTTTTAGAAAATCAATGTACCCGGATTCTGTGTTACTGGTTTTCGCCCTTTCGAACGCTGCGCTGTCAATTCGTTGACGTTGTTTCACCAGGATCATGCTATCGATCGGAATTTTTTTCAGCTTTTCGCGCTGCTTGACATTCGCATATTGAAAATCAGAAGACGCCAACATCACATAGCGGTACGCGGAGTCAATCTGGAAATCAGGGTTTGCCGGTGTGAAGAAATAGATCGATAAGGAGTAGTGTGCTGATGGGTTCAGGCTGTCTTTCCGGATGGACTTGGCAAGCTGACTCTTGGCTTTCTCCCATTTACCCTTTCGAAGATTGCTCATGGCCGCATGCTCACCCGTAAATTGAGCGATCGCCCTGGCGGGGAGCAGGGCAAAAACCAATATGATGATGAAACGTGGTTTCAATTTTCAAGCGGGTGAACAACAAAACTACAAACTTTGCCTTCATTGCTCCTTATCCTGGCATCAATGGTTGTAAACTCATGATAAAAGACCGACTCAAACAAATGCCGTGTTGTATGCTAGGATAATTTTTGTAAATTTTCACTGCGTAAACCCCCACTAATGGCCAAGCTTAAGAATATTGTCAAGCAGTTGTCGGAAAAAGATTTTAAGACCATATACGATTCACTGATTGAGAGTAATGCTGAAAAATCAGCTTATTTATTGAAATCCCTACGTGAACGGCAGCTGTCGGATAATAAGATTATGGCCGAACTGGAGGTTAATGCCAACGCTTATTATACGCTGCGCTCAAGACTCAACCTGAAAATTGAAGAATACCTGATGCAGCAGCTGGAAAGTCCCCGCACCGATGTACTTCGGAAGGTCGCTAACATCAACGAAGTATTGTTTACCAAAAAGAGAACTATCTCCATCGCAACGTTGAAGAAACTGGAGAAAGAACTGATCGATTACGACTTGGCCAACGAGCTAACCGTCATCTATAAGTCGCTCAAACGCCTCAATATTAATTCACCAGACTATTTTCAATACTCGCAATTGTATAACAGGCACGTTGCCTACATGCTGGCCCTTGATAAAGCGGAAGACTTACTGGCTGATTATTTCAAAAAATTCGGAAGTTATTTATTTACAGGGGACGAGGTCGAGAAACTAGGGTTGACGCTGTTGATGAAGGAAATGCAAAATGTAGCTAACCTGTACGAGTCGCACAGGCTTTACGTGTACCGCAGTTGCATGTTCATTTTCCACCGGCTTTTTGTTGAACCGGACGAAACCGCCCAATCCGATGCCGAATCTATTGAGGATATTTTCGACAAGGTTCAAAAGATTTTTGATAGTTATACACTTGATGTGATTTACTATCACATCAACCTGGTGTTTGAATTCCTGAAACTGGAGTATTACAATCACTATAAAGTTTACAGACAAGCTGAGAAATTCTACGAAGAGGTTAATGATGCAGCTTCTAACCTGCTCACGAATTATTCTACGTACACCTTCCCGGCTCAATTCCTGTTATCGAAACTCGAGCGCAGTATTCGCATGGGAACGGAACTTGAACTTTATGAGGAGACAGAAAATCTGCTGGTAGATTATGAGGCAGATGCAACAGATGTTCCCAAGCATGTAATCTATATCACATACCGTTCATTGGTGTGCTATTATGCCGGTAAGTACGATGAAGCTGCGAAGATCATCAATGCTCTATTGAATGAAGTGAGTCTTAAGAAATATCCGATCACACTGCTCGAGGTTAAGTCTTTGCTGGCTCTTCAATATGTGCTGTTGCAGGATTATGAACTCTTCAATCAATTGTCCAATAGCATTCAACGTCAGATCCGCATGTTTGGAAAAGATGGTTGTGAAAACATTCAGTTGTTTATAAAAATCCTGAAGATCGCTGTAAGCGAAGCCAAAAAAGAAAAGGCGAAAAAGATTTCAGCTGTCATTCCTAAACTCACGGCCGTCAAGGTCGGATATTTCGCTCCTACCCTGCTGGTGAAGTTAGACGATACGTTGGTAAAAAAGCTTACCGAGTTTTAAACCTCAAGCTTTGTAATGCTCTCGTGTGAAAGAGGTTTGTTCAAATAAAGCTTTACGTTTTCGTACTTCTTGGAACGATTAAAATCCTGCGGGTTAATAGAAGAAGTAAGCATGACTATTTTGCATTTCTTCTTTGCTACGTTACCAAGTTTTTCAAATTCTTCCAGGAATTGAAAACCATCCATTAATGGCATGTCGATATCCAGGAAGATAATATCGGGAAGTACTTTATCTGCAACGTCCATCCGTTCCATGTTGCGCAAAAACTCAATGGCACTTTTAGCGCCTGTATGGGTGTAGATATTATCCGTTACAGCGGCCGCTTCGATCATTTTTTGATTGATCAGGTTGTCAATCTCGTTATCATCGATCAGCATGACAGTACGATACTTCTTAGCAGACATAGGAGTTGTTTAGTTGTATAAAAATAAACTATTCAGCAAGATTTGCAAAAGGGTTGCTAGATATCAAATTTAATACCCTGGGCCAACGGCAAGTTATTGCCGTAGTTAATGGTATTAGTCTGCCTGCGCATGTAAACCTTCCATGCATCCGAGCCAGACTCGCGTCCACCGCCTGTTTCCTTCTCACCGCCAAAGGCACCACCAATTTCAGCACCCGATGTACCGATGTTAACATTGGCAATACCACAGTCTGACCCTTCGTTCGATAAGAATTTCTCCATCTCCTGCATGTTGGTAGTCATAATCGCTGAAGAGAGTCCCTGTTTCACTCCATTCTGGATTTCAATCGCCTGGCTAATGGTTTTGTATTTAATCAGGTACAGGATTGGTGCGAACGTTTCGTGCTGAACGATCTCGAATTCATTTTTAACTTCTGCAATAGCAGGTTTAACGTAGCATCCAGACTCATATCCTTTGCCTTTTAGAACGCCACCCTCCACAACAAACTTGCCACCTTCTTTCTTGACTTTCTTCAGTGCGTCATTATAGAGTGTAACAGCTTGCTTATCAATCAACGGACCAACATGGTTTGTTGCATCCAGGGGGTTTCCAATATTCAATTGGCTGTATGCCTTCTTCAGTCTTTCTTTCACTTCATTATAAACCTTCTCATGGATGATAAGTCTGCGTGTTGTTGTACAGCGTTGCCCTGCTGTACCCACCGCACCAAATAAAGCTCCGATAATCGCCATATCGAGGTTTGCGTTTTCCGTGATAATGATAGCATTGTTACCACCAAGTTCCAGCAAGGCTCTGCCTAATCGCTCGCTCACAGTTTTTGAAACGGCTTTACCCATGCGCGTAGAACCCGTTGCCGATATCAACGGAATATCTTCATGCTTCGACATGAGTTGACCGATCAACGCATCTCCATTGACGATACACGACACACCTTCCGGTACATTGTTCTTTGCAAAAACTTTGCTCACTATATTCTGACAAGCAATGCTGCATAAAGGAGTTTTTTCGGATGGCTTCCATATACAGGTGTCGCCACACACCCAGGCCAACATGGAATTCCATGACCAGACGGCTACAGGAAAGTTGAATGCAGAAATTACACCTACAATTCCAATGGGATGATACTGCTCATACATCCGGTGACTCGGACGCTCTGAGTGCATGGTTAGTCCATGAAGCTGACGCGATAATCCTACTGCAAAGTCGCAGATGTCGATCATCTCTTGTACTTCGCCCAAACCTTCCTGGTATGATTTTCCCATTTCATAGGAAACCAATTTGCCCAGTGGTTCTTTATACTTTCGAAGTGCCTCACCTACCTGGCGTACCACTTCACCACGTTTTGGAGCCGGCCATTTTCTCCATTCCTTAAAGGCTTGTTTTGATTTTTCGACTACCTGAGCAAATACTTTTGCATCCGCTGCCTGTACTGATCCGATCAATTTGCCATCGGCCGGAGAATAGGATTCAATACGCTTACCTGCCGATTTAAACCATTTTTTACCAGTTGAGGTGCCGGGGTTTGATTTCTTAATACCGAGTTCGGAAAGAGCTTCCTGAATGCCAAAGTTTTTCATAGTGCCTGTCGTGAGGGGGCAAAGCTAAGAAAAATGAGAGATAGGAGTTAGAATTTAGGAGTTGAGAATTGAGAAGTTGAGTAGCTACCCTTCACTACGTCATTGCGGGCAGACAGTGTGACAGGAGGTGCGTGACCCGCAATCTTTTCGCAGAACTCGCAATTCCATCGGATAGATCGCGGATCGCGCACAATCCCGCAACTCATGCAGTCCGCGATGACATAACATCTAATCTAACGCATGTGTCGCTGAAGGATGGGTTCAGATTTACCAATCCAACCCGTAGGTCTTCTTCTCTCCTTTATAATAGCCTTCCAGTAAAATTCCACCATGCTTGTACTCGAGCATGCGGTTAAGGTCTCTAACATCATCTACGGGAACACGGTCGAGATAGGCCAGAACAAATCCTTCCTGAATGCCTGCCTCTTTCCATTTTCCTTCAGTGACTGTTTTTAGGCGCACACCGCCATCGAGATTTAATTTTGCTAAATCCTGAAGGGTTATGTCTTCTACCGTTACTCCACTGAACTCATACACGATTTCAGGCTGAGTCATACTTTCATTGCCCTCATTATTTTTGAGTGTTGCCTTTACGGTACGCGATTCACCATTTCTTAAAAATGTAACCTGGATTTCTTTTCCCGGTCTGTTGCGGGCTACCCACTCCTGCAGTTCAGAAACTGAAGCTACCGGTTGCTTGTTAATAGCGGTGATCACATCGCCTGTGTGCATGTCAGATTCTTCTGCTGCGCTTCCTCGGTTAACACGTGTAACCAGCACGCCTTCATTCACATCCAATTTCAATTGCTCCGCAAGATTTGCATCCATGCTCAGGATCTGAACACCCAGTAAGCCGCGCTGCACTTGTCCGAACTCTAGCAAATCATCCATTACTTTTTTCACCAGGCTTACTGGAATTGCAAAAGAGTATCCCGAATAACTTCCTGTAGCCGTTGCGATGGCCGAATTAATTCCAATCAGTTCGCCTTTCAAATTCACTAACGCGCCACCACTGTTCCCAACATTGACTGCCGCATCTGTCTGAATAAAAGATTCTACCTGTAAATTATTTTTCTCTTGCAGAATACCAATGTTACGTGCCTTCGCGCTAACGATACCAGCAGTAACGGTAGAGTTCAGATTAAACGGATTACCTACGGCCAGCACCCATTCTCCCAACTTCACTTCATCTGAATTACCGTATTTCAAAAAAGGAAGATTCTTCGATTTTATTTTCAGCAATGCCAGATCTGTACTCGGATCAGTTCCGATAACTTTTGCGAAAAAGCGTTGGTTGTTTTCCAGTACAATTTCAATGTTCGTTGCATCTTCAATGACGTGGTTGTTCGTAACGATATAACCATCATCAGAAATGATCACACCGGAACCCGAGGAATGTTCTTCCGGACGAAACGATAACTCAAGCGGGTTCATACTAAACGATCCTGACCCAAAAGAAGCTCTGATATGCACCACGCTTGCCACGACATCATGAGCCGGAGCAAGAAAATTTAATTCCCTCGGAACGCGATAACTGGAATCAACATAGCCGGTGAGTAAATTGTTTTGGCGTGATTCAATGGATGTATACGGAACGATGGGGTCGAGATAACGAAAGGTAACAACTGCGCCAATAATTCCGCCTATACTTGCTACTAACAAAATAAGCAATGTGAAAATGATCGTTCGCTTCATGGGCTCCTGTGTTTCGCTAAGAAAGTTAACGTTATTTTCACCTGAATGGATTTTCGTTTGACTAAAATTTCCCTCACCCGTCCGGGGGAAATAGAAAAACCCCGCCCAGACAAGCCGGAACGGGGTCACTCCTCAACCTAAACCCTATTTCTTTAATTTACTTTGATCGTGGTTTTCACAGATTTCTTTTCATCCTTGGGGATGCTCACCTCCAGAATTCCATTTACATATTTTGCGCTGATTCCGTTGGCATCAACATTCTCAGGCAATGTAAAAGAGCGGCTAAAGGTGCCATACTGAATTTCCACTGAGTGGTAATTGTTTTCCTTTTTCTCGCGGGAGTTCTTACGCTCACCGCTGATGGTAAGGTAATTGTCGTTCAGATCAATTTTAAAATCGTCTTTACTCATGCCTGGAACAGCCACATGAATTTCAAATGACTTCTCTTCTTCCAGGATATCAACACGAGGAACGAAAGAATAAGCTGATCCGCCACTGCGGGCTACCGATTCGTTAAAAAAACGATCGATTAAATTGCCGAAAGAGGTTGGCGCATAATTATTAAGCGCAGAGTTATACCGTATCAGATTCATACTTTTAATTTTTTTGGTTAAACATGATTTTTAATTCCTGTACAACCTCAATCAGAAAAAGTATGCCGATGGGTCTTTTAAGTCAAAATGACCGATTCTTTAGAATATTTCAGGAACGGAAAAGACAAAGTGGCATTTACTAACGCAGTGGGTGTCAAAGGTGACATAATTTGAAAATTTGAAGATTAGTCAATTTGAAGATTACCATTTTCAAATTAAAGAATTTTCAAATCTTCAAATTCTTACGCGTAGAGCGCTTCCTTCTGCTCGGCTACCTTATCATTCTCAATATACTCATCGTACGTCATTAGCTTATCGATAAAGCCGTTCGGAGTAATTTCGATGATGCGATTTGCAACGGTTTGTGTGAACTCATGGTCATGTGATGTGAACAGGACCGTTCCTGGGAAATCTTTCAAAGCGTTGTTAAAGGCTGTAATGGATTCAAGGTCGAGGTGGTTGGTTGGTTCATCCAGGATGAGCAGGTTGGCACCTGCAAGCATCATGCGTGAAACCATGCACCGCACTTTCTCTCCCCCAGATAACACATTACATTTTTTAAATACCTCCTCACCCGAGAAGAGCATTTTTCCCAGGAAGCCACGGATGTAGACTTCATCTTTATTTTCTTCTTCCGCAAATTGTCGCAGCCAGTCAACCAGGTTATCATCTGATTGAAAGTATGCTTCGTTGTTGCTGGGTAAATAGGCTGTGGTAATGGTTTGACCGAACGTAAACTCTCCTTTGTCGGCCTTCATCTCGCCAGCCAGAATTTTGAAAAACGTAGTGATGGCCAAGCTGTCTTTGCTGAGAATAGCAATTTTATCGCCTTTATTGACAGCTACATCCAGGTTTTTGAAAAGTACTTCTCCATTAAGGGAACCTGCCAAATTCTCGATTCTTAAAATCTGATCTCCCGCAGTACGCTTCTGTTGAAAGATAATGGCTGGGTACTTACGAGTTGATGGTTGAATATCGTCCACGTTAATTTTCTCCAACAGCTTTCTGCGGCTCGTAGCTTGTCTGGACTTCGATGCATTGGCACTAAATCGCGCGATGAATTCCTGTAGTTCCTTTTTCTTTTCTTCTGCCTTCTTATTGGCAGACGAACGCTGGCTCAACGCCAACTGGCTCGACTGATACCAGAAAGTATAGTTACCGGTAAAAAGTTTAATCGCATTGAAGTCGATATCAACAATGTGTGTACAGACTGTATCTAAAAAGTGACGGTCGTGCGACACAACAATCACGGTGTTTTGAAACTCCAATAAAAAATCTTCAAGCCAACCAACTGTTTTCAAGTCGAGGTCGTTGGTAGGTTCATCAAGAACCAGAACGTCAGGATTTCCATAAATCGCTTGTGCCAATAACACACGCACTTTCTGGCTTCCGCTTAATTCCTTTACCAATTTAAAGTGGTCTTCCTCAAGGATTCCTAATCCGCTTAATAATGATGCTGCGTCTGATTCAGCATTCCAACCATTCATCTCGGCAAATTCTGCTTCAAGATGTGAAGCCTGGATACCATCCTCTTCAGAAAAATCAGGCTTCGCATAAATTGCGTCTTTCTCCTGCATGATCTTCCAAAGCTTGCTGTGGCCCATCATTACGGTGTTCAATACGGAAACCTCATCAAACTCATAGTGATTTTGACGAAGAACCGCCATCCGTTTACCAGGTTCTATGCTGACACTTCCCCGAGTAGGGTCGATATCACCAGAAAGGATCTTTAAGAAAGTTGATTTACCGGCACCATTAGCCCCGATTACACCATAGCAGTTCCCATTAACTAAATTGAGATTGACGTCATCGAAAAGTACGCGCTTACCGAATTGAAGAGATAAATTGTTAACAGCAACCATGATCTAGTGTTCGAAATTGTCGGAAAAAAACGAAGGCGCTCGTCAAAAGCGCCTTGAAAGTGCATTCAAGAGCATTTAAGGGCGCAAAGATATAAATAAGCTATCTGCCCTGAAATTTTTACTTAAAGATTTCAGCTTTGCCAATTTTCAATTTTTTAACCCGGGCTTCCAGAGTCGTAGGCTTAATTCCGATAAGCTCAGCTGCTCCATTTTCTCCCCGGATTCGCCCGGCCGTTTTTTGAAGAGCATCCAGTATCCACCTCCGTTCAAACTCTTCAATTTTAGCCGGACGCATATCAAGTATTGCAGCCGCGCCTTCCGGGCCGGTGATCTTACCTTTTGTCATTTTAAGTACTCTGTAAATCTCTTCTTCTTGAAACGTTTCGGTGGATTGTGTCGCTTGCGTGTTCGGTACTTTCTTCCCTGTGTGACCCCCATTTTTCCGGACTGGCCTTCTCAACTTGATCGAGTTGCTGTCCCCAACGATTACGGCCTGTTCAATAACATTCTCCAATTCACGAATATTGCCGGGCCATTCATAATGAATCATTTCCTGCAGCACTTCGTCCTTAATACTCCGAATAGGTCGTTTCATCTTCTTTGAGTATTTCTGGAAAAAGTGAGTAATGAGCATCGGAATGTCTTCCGAGCGTTCGCGTAACGGGGGCAAATGAATGGGGAAAACATTCAATCTATAAAAGAGATCGGAACGAAAACGACCCTCAGCTACTTCAGTTTCTAAATCCCTGTTTGTCGCTGCGATGATCCGAACATCTAACGGGATTGTTTGCTTTCCCCCGATGCGCTCAATTTCCTTTTCCTGCAACACCCGAAGTAATTTGGCCTGGAGTTCCAGGGGCAACTCGCCCATTTCATCCAAAAAAATTGTTCCACCATTTGCTAGTTCAAACTTTCCAATTCTCTTTTCCAATGCGCCAGTGAAACTTCCTTTCTCATGCCCGAATAATTCCGATTCAATTAGTTGGGCAGGCAGTGATGCGCAGTTCACCTTGATCAAGACTTTATCCTTTCGGGGCGACTGATTGTGAATAGCGCGCGCAATCAATTCTTTTCCTGTGCCTGTCTCTCCTAAAACCAGCACAGTTGAATCCGTGTTTGATACTTGAGAAATCTGTCTGAAGACATCCTTCATCACATGATGTGTTCCGATGATTTCTTCAAAGTTGTAATTAGACTTAATCTCTTCAACCAAGTAATCTTTCTCCATCTCTAACTGCTTGGTCAGGTTTTGAATTTTTTCCATGGCGTGATACTGCTGATGAATCATGGACAGGTAAGGAAGAATTCTGACAACTGCCTGAAGATCTTCTTCTGAAAACGCGTATCGCCTGGTGCTGCCCATCATGATCATCGACTCATACTTTCCAAAGGCTGAGACTGGAATCGTGACAAGCGACTTAACAGAAAGGTTTTTATGAATGGCTGCGTAGTACGGTTCGGCTTTTTGCAACTTATCAAACTCCTCATCTACCCACACTTTTGGTTTTTCAAACAGCGGTCTGTTTCTCTGTACAAACTCTGATGCAACCAGACCTGGGTAATCAATTTTTTTCAGCAGTTCTTCTCCGAAAATATCATAAAAGCGTCTCTCAGATTTTGTTGCCAACCTCACTGACTTCGGGCCAAGTGCGGGAATGTCTGATACGAACAACCAGTATTCAAAAGGGATGAAGTCGTTAATACGGGCAATGGCTTCGAGTGCCATTTCTTCCAATTCTCCTTGCGAATTGAAGGCCGTCATGATTCCGAGTTGGGTATTACGTTCGCGCTCTTCCTCTTTCAGTTTCTCGTACTTAAACAGATTTTCAAATGCAAGCGTTATCTGTGGTACCAACGTTTGTATCTGTTCATATTGCGATTGATTAAAGGATACCTCCGCTTTATTCCCCAGAATCATTAAACACGTCTTGTTATCGACTTTCATGGTAAAAACCATGGACGAATACACTTCAAACATCTTTGCCCCGAGTGCAAACAAGGGAAATTGTTCCCGTAGCTTTTTGTGGTCGTCACCCTGGTAAATTCCAGGCTTGTCGACCATGAAAGTGGAACCTTTGATCATGTCTTGTGGATTTTGTTCAGAATGCTCTACCATGGGCCACTCCGAAAATCTTTCAAAGGTTCCGTCCTCTTTCCGTTTTAGCGGTATCCGATAACCAAGATTGACATCACCCGCCCAGGTACGAACAACAAAGCGCTCACAAGGCACAGTTTTGTTTATGACTTCGGCAAGCGCTAAAGCAAAATCTTCTCGGTTGGTATGGCCCATCAAAATATTATTCACCTGAAGTTGAAGACTTCTCACTGCTTCTTGTTCGCGTAAACTTTCATAGTTGAGAAGATTACTGAAGGCCAAAATGATTTGCGGCAACAACAATTGAATCAGATTAAATTGGTCTTCCTGAAATGATTGGGTTGCGCTATTTCCAAGAACGAGTAAGCACGTTGTATTCTGTGCCTTAAAAGAAAGGACCATAGCTGAATTGATGTTAAACTCCTTCCCCGCCATTGCAAACATGGGAAACTGTTCTTTAAGCGCTGCCAAATCCTCACCTTGATAGATGCCAGGATTGTCAGCCATAAAGTTCGAACTCTCAATCATGGTTTTGGGGTCAC
>DASTYM010000137.1:0-8530 GCA_035764995.1 Cyclobacteriaceae bacterium
GTTTACAACTTTCCATTGATATACAATGATCATTTTGAAGGTTTGGAAATCATTTCGGGCAAACATTCCGATTATTCAAGCAAATAGAGTAAACTTGCTCAGGCAAAAAATGACCCCGCATGAAGCCAGATCAGGTAGCTATACTAAAGAAATCTTTCGCTAGCCTAGAGACTGTGGGGCCACTGGCGGGGCATCATTTTTACGAGAGACTGTTTCAAAAAAATCCTGCCTTTCGACTCCTGTTCAAGAATGACATGAGTTTGCAGATAGAAAAGTTTTTAAGTACGTTGAAGTTAATCGTTTACAGTTTCGAACCTTCTGCTGATGGGGAATATCGGCTAGCCGATGACTTGCGCGTTCCGCTGCTCAATCTCGGAAAGGACCATGAACAACTTGGAGTGACCAACGATATGTACAAACCAACTGCAGAGGCGCTTTTGGCCTCAATCGAAAAATTTCTTGGAAGTGGCTTTACCCCGGAAGTCCGAAAAGCATGGGCAGATGCATATTGGGAACTTGCCGAGGCAATGAATACTCACCAATGATCCGTTGATCTGAGAATTGCGGAGTGCTGGGCCAGTAAACGTTCGTACAAACCATCTTCTCTCGCGTAGCCGGGAATCTTAATCAAACCCTTACTGGAAGTCTTGTTGGTTACGGGAGGTGTTACGCCACTCACATTCATCCCAGCTTTTTGCATAGCATAAATCTTATTGGTGAAAAAATTATCGCTGGTTGTCGGACCGTTCACTTCAAACGTGCGCTTCGTGTCATCCTTAATAATCATCCAGTACTTGATGTTCATGGCAGTCTATTTGAAAATGTTTTTATCTGCAACCATCGCCTTGTATGCCGGAAGAATTTTTTCATAAAGGGCCTCGTCAACCTTCTTGAGCATAACCATCATTGAACCTATGCCAGAATCCTTGAGACTTACCCGTTGCGCTTTGATCTCTTCCATTTTATTACGGATTGTTGCCTCCAGTTTGATTAATTCTCGTTCTGTCATTGCCTGTTAGATTTATCCCAAAATTGTCAGAAATTCTGTTAGCATCAAATGGTGGCAAGAGAAGACCAAATTCCTTCCGCCTTTGTGAAATTATCTCACGCAAAGACGTTAAGGCGCCAAGTTAACGCAAAGGTTTACTTCAAATGAAATCTTTAAAACCTGTTCGGCTTGCTTTAATGCGCTTTAGTTGGGCTACTATCAAGAAGCTAACAATGAAGAGCAACAACCAAGCATTCACTTTACCCGGATGAACGAGGTTCCAGTTATTTGCCTGATTGGGATATTGCCACGCGCCTAAAAAGGTCGCTACATTTTCGGCAATCCAGATAAAAAAACCTGTTAGCAAAAAGGCCAACGTTACGGGCATCGAAAACTTTTCGCCTGCAATCGTAAAGTGAAAGCGCGTACGCCAATAGATGATCACTACCGCTGCTAACAGCCAGTACCGGATATCAAACATAAAATGATGTGTAAAAAAATTCAGGTAGATTAAGCTCCCGACCACCACATTAATCCAGGTAGCGGGGAAATTTTCAATCTGGAGTTGTAATCTGCGCCATGCTTGCGTAATGTAGCTGGCCACGCTGGCATACATAAATCCGCCATACAAGGGAACACCCCAGACTTTACTGTATGCCTCGCCTGGATACGACCAGGATCCCATATGCACTTTAAATATTTCCATCGTGGTTCCAAGCAAATGAAAAAGGCAAATGACCTTCAGTTCGTCAACCGTCTCCATTTTAAAAAGCCAAACCATCGCTACTTGCATCAACACTGCGAACAATAGCATATAATCATAGCGAGGCAAGAATGGTAATGGATAATATCGCGTGATCATCAATGCAATCAAAATATAAACCGCGAAAAAACACGCTGCTGCTTCTTGCAGGCCGAAATGAATTAATAGCTTAAACCAGTGTTGCAGGGAATGGCGATGTAGAATCATTTTATCCTTGGATATATCGGTGATTACCGCGTTCTACGCCAAAAAAGAAAAATGGCTGAGCATAAGATAGCCTCTCCCAACCAAAAAATAATCCATGGAAATCTTTGCGGCACATAAGTAAGCACTGCTTTCATCGGATCGTCAATGGTGCTGCTGAATTGCTGAAACTCTAATGTCCATGATAGGATCACGACAAGACTTCCTGCTACAAACAATGTCCATTCCAGTTTAGACAATCGTACATCACTCTTCAATAGCACTGTAGAAAGTAAAAGCATTGTGACAGTAATGATGAGTGGCGTAACAACAGGACCTACCCACAGCACAGGAACAAGGAAAAGAATATCCCACTCCATAATCGATTGTGGCCAGTCTAATACCAGCCACAAGAACACGTAGTAAAAAATATCCCAGATGGCAAAGCTCATGACGAAGAATGACAATCGCTGATTTGCATTGCGGCCTGCCAGCATACCTATACCCAGGAGCATGATAATGGTTGCTACTTCGCGAAACAACTCAACCAGGGCGTTGGTCGTGCTCATTAGTTTAAGTGGAAATACGAACCCCTCGGGATAATAGAGTTCACGCAGGTAAATAACCACTGCACCTTCCAGAAAGCCCATAGCAATACTGAAAAGGATTACCCATATGATTGTTCTGGTTAGGCCACTAGTGTGGGGATCTGCGAGCTGTTCTGACATAGATCAATACTACAAATTTAAAATAAGTTAATACTAGTCACCAGTTGCCAGTCGCCAGTCACCGGTGACTGGTAACTGGTGACCGGTAACTTGAATCAGCTTCTTGTTCAAAACCTTCATTCGTGCAGGCACCATTAACTACTTACAATTTTTTATATTTGCGCCCTTATTTTCGATTGTATGATTTCAGTAGACGCAGTAGGAGTAGAATTTAGCGGAACGGTGCTTTTTAGTGACATTACCTTTAATATTAATGAGAATGACCGCATTGCCCTCATGGGGAAGAATGGTGCGGGCAAGAGTACTCTTTTGAAGATTATTGCGGGAGTTAACAAACCCACCCGCGGAAAAGTAAGTGCCCCGAAAGATGCCGTTATAGCCTACCTGCCCCAGCATTTATTGACACACGACAACGATACTGTGTTTGATGAAGCCTCCAAAGCTTTCGCCAAGATCAATGGCATGAAAAAGCAGATGGAGGAATTGAACCATCAACTGGAAACGCGTACAGATTATGAGTCCGATGAATACGCGAAGATCATCGAACAGGTAAGTGAGTTGAGTGAAAAATACTATTCCATCGAGGAAATCAACTACGATGCGGAAGTGGAAAAGACATTGATGGGGCTTGGTTTCTTGCGCTCGGATTTTACCCGCCCTACCAGCGAATTCAGCGGAGGATGGCGCATGCGCATTGAGCTTGCTAAAATACTATTGCAAAAACCTGATTTGATTTTACTGGATGAACCTACCAACCACCTCGATATTGAATCAGTGCAATGGCTGGAAGAGTTTTTAAAAACCAACGCCAAAGCTGTAATTGTAATTAGTCACGATAAAACATTTGTCGATAACCTGACCAATCGTACCATTGAAGTAACAATGGGTCGCATCTACGACTACAAAACAAACTATACCCACTATTTACAATTGCGTAAGGAAAGACGCGAGCAACAGCAAAAACAATTTGATGATCAACAAAAAGAAATTGCCGATATCACTGCCTTTATAGAGCGCTTTAAGGGAACGTATTCAAAAACGCTCCAGGTACAGTCGCGTGTAAAGATGTTGGAGAAAATTCAGATTGTTGAAGTTGATGAAGTGGACACAAGTGCATTGAATTTAAAGTTCCCTCCTGCCCCACGATCTGGAAATTATCCAGTGATTGTGTCTGATCTCACCAAAAAGTACGGAGATCACACGGTGTTCAAAGACGTAAGCTTGACGATTGCACGTGGTGAAAAGATTGCTTTCGTTGGGAAGAATGGAGAAGGAAAATCAACACTCGTTAAGGCCATCATGGGAGAAATAGATTTTGAAGGAAAGTGCCAGCTTGGCCACGGATCGTTAATCGGATATTTTGCCCAGAACCAGGCCGCATTGCTGGAAGAAGACATCACCGTATTCCAAACGATTGATCAAATAGCCGAAGGTGATATTCGTACCAAGATCAAAGATATTTTAGGTGCTTTCATGTTCAGTGGTGATGATATTGAGAAGAAAGTTAAGATGCTGAGTGGCGGAGAGCGTACTCGATTAGCGATGATCAAACTACTATTACAGCCTGTCAACTTGCTGATCCTCGATGAGCCTACAAACCACCTTGACATCAAAACAAAAGATATCTTAAAGGATGCGCTTCGTGCTTTTGACGGAACCCTTATTCTTGTTTCCCACGACCGTGATTTCTTAGATGGACTTGCCAACAAAGTTTTCGAGTTCGGTAACAAACGGGTGAGGGAGCACTTCGAAGACATTGCGGGATTCTTGCGCAATAAGAAGATGGAGAATTTGAGGGAGATTGAGAGGACGGTAAGTAAATAAGCGGCAGTAGGCAATACGCAGTTGACAATAGACTGTTCACAAAAAGTCTTGTCAACTGTAAAGCTTGTAATTGTCAATTACACAGTAGTCCAAAAGGAGTAGAACAACTACACATCACTTTTACCAAGTAAAAAATTAATCAATTATGTTGATTGATAAATCGACTATCGATTGAAAGATTGCGTTAGCTTTTTACCTTTGTGCTTTAGACTCTCCCAAAATTTTATAATCCACAAATCTGATGAATACTTTTTTGAGAAGCACCCTGACGACCTTTTTAGGCATCAGTATGCTCATCTACTCTTCTTGCTCCGAAGAACCTGATGAACCAGAACCTAAAAAGGAAGAACCTCCTGCGGTTTTGGATAGCAAAATTTTTAAACAGGTGTTTCCCGCCAAGAATGCGACACTGAGTATAAAAGATTCCGTAGTCGTTTTTTTCAACGAAAAGAATGGCAAGAAAAAAACAATCGATAATATAAATTATCGCGCAATAATTGATCAGGTTACGCTCGATGGAGTCACTACTACAGATGTATGGGCTTCCGATTCTCTCTCGGTTGTGCTGTATCCAAAAGATATGTTGTTATCAAACACTTCATTCACTGTAACGGTGAAGACTCACTGGGAAGTATACAAAAATGCTCAATGGATTATGGTGGCGTGGGAAGGCGTTGAGCTAAGAGAAAATGAAATTTCGAGCTTCACAACAGGTTCACCAGAAATGGCAATTACTCCAAGCAATCTGAAATACATGTACCCTATTCCAAATCAATACCATTTCCTGGTCGAGGAACATCCTGCAGGATTTGTCCGATTGAATCGTGGACAAAAATCGCTTTTTAGTTTGAGCGGTTATACCTACGCAGCTGTATTCAAAAAACTTACCGGTGAAACCATTGAAAGTGAAGTAACCTACAACAACGATAACGATCAAATCAATTTTGATATCCCACAAACACTTGCAACTGAAACTATATACCGTTTGCAAATCGTTGCACGACAAACAGGAACGAGCAACGTTACCACACTGGTCGACTATCATTTCCGCACAAGCAAGTACCGAAACTTCACCGCTAAGTTCAATGCAATGACCTATGGTAGCACATTCTCAGTTCTGATGGCGCCATGGTCAGGACATTATATACGTCAAGCCGTTTCAACGGCAGGCGAATATTTCGATTCATTTGAATCAGAAGTAAAAACCGTTGCCGTTGAATTGGGTAACCCAGCCACGGTCTATAATGTACCCTACGCTTGCAATCTTGTTCGAATTGAAGCCGTCATGCCAGGAAATACGTGGTACGACAACGGTCTTTATCCAAAGCTTTACGCTCCCTGGACAGAGCCAAACTTTAAACCAACGGTTGCGCGTGACACATCAATTGTTGGATATCCTCCAGTACGAGCAATGAGTATGTACAATCTTGGAACAGGAACGCTGACTCCACAGATGATTGAAACCAATAGTTCGCCTGCCATTACCGGCTCATCTTCAGCGATTCTACATTCCTTGTCATTAATTATTTGGAAAGACTTCCAGCAAATTCAGGCACAGGTTGTTCAAAAATATATTAATCTCAATACGATACCCGCTAGAGAAAATGCGATCATCTTTGGTTCTATGCCTGTTATTTCCAATGGCACTTTCCGCTACAAGGTAAAATACACGTTGCCATCAGGTCAGGTTACAACTACGTTGGATAAATCAATGATTCTTCCCTAGAAAAGTCATGGAATTGAAAATCAGAAAAGTCAGAAGCAACTTCTGACTTTTCTTTTTTTGGGCTAATCCAGTTTAGAGCCATCCATTTTTTTAAACATTATTTTTACTCCTGACATAGGGCTGTCAGGGTGTCTTCGTTATTGCACATAGTTAGAAACAACTAGTAAACAAACAGACTTATGACAACTCAAGAAGTAGCAAAACGTTTTTATGCATTAGCTCAGGAAGGGAAATTTGATGATATTCTTGATGAGCTATTCAGCAAAGATGCCCAGAGCATTGAACCAGCAAATGCCCAAGGACTTAAGACAGTTTCCGGTCTTGACAAAATAAAGGAAAAAGGACGCCAGTGGAATGAGAGTATCCAGGAAATGCACGGTGGCTATACGAACGAGCCCCAGGTTGCGGGAAATTTTTTCACCTGCATCATGGGCGTTGATGTTACCATGAAAGGACAAAGCAGAATGAAAATAGACGAGGTTGCCTTGTATGAAGTGAGCAATGGTAAAATTGTGAGGGAGCAATTTTTTTATTAGACGCAAAGCAGGAAGTCAGGGATCAAAAAAATTCCTGGCTTTTAAATTAAATTTCAGGCTCCTGCTGACTCAAACAGTGGAAGGAGCCCAGTCCCCAAATAATGTCTGTTGAGTCGATACCTACAACTTTGCGATCTTTGAAACAACCTTGAAGGATGTCCAAAACCTTGTCGTCTTGTTTGCAGCGAAACGTTGGAACAATCACATACTTATTCGCTGTGTAGAAATTTGCGTATGATGCAGGTAAACGTTGGTCTTCATATATCACATGGTCAGGCATGGGCAGCTCAATGATGTTCATTTGCTTTCCATTTTCAAGACGGAGTGTATGAAGCTCTTTCAAGTTATCCTGAAGAATCTCATAATTCTCATCATTCTTGTCTTCTTCGATAATTGTTACAACGGTATCATCATTCACAAATCTCGTCAAGTCATCGATGTGGCCATCAGTATCATCACCAATAATGCCATCACCGAGCCACAGAATATTTTCAACTCCGTAATAATCACTCAGGTACTTTTCAATTTGACCTTGATTAAGATGTGGATTACGATTTTCATTAAGCAAACAAGCACGTGTTGTAATTAATGTTCCCTTTCCATTAAACTCTACTGATCCGCCTTCCATAATAATTCCAGGATTTACGACTGGGATGTTATAGTGCTTACCAATTAAAGTTGGAATCACATCATCCAAATCGTAGGGAGGATATTTTCCACCCCACGCGTTGTAGTCCCAGTCCACAATCATCTTCTTCTTTTCTGCTGGATTGATCAGAAAAGCAGGACCGTGGTCACGGCACCATGCATCGTTGGTAGGATGAATAAAGAATTCAATATTTTTTAAATCTGCACCAGCCTCTGTTACCAATTGTAGCGCTTTTTGTTTCATCCCTTCATTCACTACATTAATATTAACCTTCTCTCCTTCTGCCAACAGTTTAATGAACTCTGCATAGCGAGGGTAAATCGTATTAATTTTTCCAGGCCATGAAGCTTCTTTGTGAGGCCAGCTTAACCAGGTAGCCGTATGTTTTGAGTATTCTGCTGGGAAGTGGTATCCGAGTTGTTTGGGGGTTTTCATCATTGTTAAAAAAGTTGGCAGTAGGCAATTGGCAATAGGCAATGTTTAGATTAGAATTGCCTATTGCCTTTGCCTACTGGTTATTAGTTTTCGTCTAGATATCTCTTGGTAATCGGCTGATATGAGTCAATTCTCCTATCGCGCAGGAAAGGCCAGTGAGTTCTATAGCGATCTGTTTTTGAAAGATCGAGTTCTTCAACATGGACTTCTTCCTGTTCATGTGATGCCTTGTATAAAATTGTCCCGAAAGGATTGGAAATAAATGATCCGCCCCAGAATTTCATAGCGCCATTTTGCTCAAACCCTACCCTGTTCACACTCACCACATGAACCCCATTTGCCACTGAGTGACTGCGTTGAATGGTTTGCCATGCATTGTACTGCTCAGTGTTCGTTACTTCATCCTGTGACGTGGCCCAACCGATGGCTGTCGGGTAAAATAAAATCTCTGCTCCCATTAACGCTGTGATGCGCGATGCTTCAGGATACCACTGGTCCCAGCAAATCAGAATTCCAATGTTGGCGAATTTTGTTTTGAACACTTTATAACCTAGATCACCGGGAGTGAAATAGAATTTCTCATAATAAGCCGGGTCATCCGGGATATGCATTTTGCGATACTTGCCAAGATATGTTCCATCGGCATCAAGAACCGCTGTCGTGTTTTGGTAAAGACCCTCTGTGCGTTTTTCAAAAAG
>DASTYM010000138.1:0-8146 GCA_035764995.1 Cyclobacteriaceae bacterium
AAGATCCCTCCGCTAACCATCTCGATGCCCGGGAAATTTTACACGTCCTGACGGAAGTGAAAAACGGAAATTTCACCGTTCGAATGCCCCACGATGAGGTAGGCTTAAACGGAAAAGTTTGCGATACCTTAAATGAAATCATTTCATTAAATGAACAAATGATGCATGAATTTACCCGTGCCGGTAATACCATTGGTAAAAAGGGGAAACTGACGCAACGAATAGAACTTCCCAGCACAAAAGGTGCATGGAAAGAAGGCGTTGATTCACTCAACGTACTGATCTCTGACCTTGTTCACCCGACCATTGAAATCGCGCACGTGATTGGCTCAGTAGCAAAGGGCAATCTTTCACAAGAAATGCCTGAAGAAATTGGTGATCACAAATTAGAGGGAGAATTTCTGCGTATCTCTAAAGAAGTAAACTACATGGTGAAACAGCTTAACCTTTTCTCCATGGAAGTAACACGCGTGGCACGTGAAGTAGGTTCAGAGGGTAAGCTTGGCGGACAAGCGAAAGTGAAAGGCGTAGGCGGTGTATGGAAAGACCTGACAGACTCGGTAAACCACATGGCTGGTAACCTCACCAACCAGGTACGAAACATCGCAGAAGTAACAACAGCGATTGCACGGGGTAACCTTTCCAAAAAAATTACGGTTGACGTACGCGGTGAAATGTTGGAACTAAAAAACACCATTAACACATTGGTGGATCAGCTCAACTCATTTGGATCTGAAGTAACGCGTGTAGCATTGGAAGTTGGTACCGAGGGTAAGCTCGGTGGACAAGCAACTGTAAAAGGTGTGGGTGGTATCTGGAAAGATTTGACCGACTCTGTAAACCAGATGGCAGACAACCTGACCAACCAGGTGCGAAACATCGCTGAAGTGACAACTGCTGTGGCGAAAGGTGACTTGTCGAAGAAAATCACTGTGGATGTAAAAGGTGAAATGCTTCAACTGAAGGATACGATCAACACGATGGTGGACCAATTGAACTCGTTTGGTTCTGAAGTTACACGTGTGGCACTTGAAGTAGGTACAGAAGGAAGACTCGGTGGACAAGCTACTGTAAAAGGAGTTGGTGGTGTTTGGAAAGATCTCACCGACTCGGTAAACCAGATGGCGGGCAACCTGACTGCACAAGTACGAAATATTGCCGGTGTAACAACCGCAGTGGCATCGGGTGACTTATCGAAAAAAATCACCGTGGATGCGAAGGGAGAACTCCTTGAATTAAAAGACACCATCAACACCATGGTGGACCAGTTGAACTCCTTCTCTTCGGAGGTAACGCGTGTGGCACGTGAGGTGGGTTCCGATGGTCAGCTGGGTGGACAGGCATACGTACCTGGTGTGGGTGGTACCTGGAAAGATTTGACAGACTCGGTAAACCAAATGGCCTCAAACCTGACGAACCAGGTGCGGAACATTGCTGATGTAACAACGGCCGTTGCAAAGGGTGACTTGTCGAAAAAGATTGCAGTGGACGTGCGCGGAGAAATGCTGGAACTCAAGAATACCATTAACACGATGGTGGACCAGCTCAAGGGATTTGGTTCTGAAGTAACGCGTGTGGCACGTGAGGTGGGATCAGAAGGAAAGTTGGGCGGCCAGGCTGACGTACCCGGTGTTGGTGGTACCTGGAAAGACCTGACAGACTCCGTAAATAAAATGGCCGACAACCTGACAAACCAGGTGCGAAACATTGCGGCTGTAACGATTTCCGTTGCGAAAGGTGACTTGTCGAAGAAGATCACGGTGGACGTGAAAGGTGAAATGTTAGAGTTGAAAGACACGATCAACACGATGGTGGACCAACTCAACTCATTTGCATCAGAGGTAACCCGCGTGGCGAATGAAGTGGGTTCGGAAGGTAAGTTGGGTGGCCAGGCAACTGTGAAGGGTGTTGGTGGTGTTTGGAAAGGGTTGACAGACTCAGTGAACCAGATGGCCGGTAACCTGACTGCGCAAATCCGAAACATTGCCAACGTGGCGATTGCGGTGGCGAATGGTGACTTATCACAAAAAATCACAGTTGACGTACGTGGAGAAATTTTGCAATTGAAAGATACGCTGAACACAATGGTGGACCAGCTGCGTGGTTTTGCATCGGAAGTAACGCGTGTGGCACGTGAGGTGGGTACTGACGGTAAACTTGGCGGACAAGCATTCGTGCCGGGTGTTGCTGGTACATGGAAAGATTTGACAGACTCAGTAAACGGTATGGCGGGTAACCTGACCGACCAGGTGCGTAACGTGGCATCGGTAACAACCGCAGTGGCAAACGGTGACTTGTCAAAGAAGATTACAGTGGACGTGCGCGGAGAAATGCTTGAGTTGAAAAACACAATCAACACGATGGTGGAACAGCTGAACTCGTTTGCATTTGAAGTAACGCGTGTGGCACGTGAAGTAGGTACAGAAGGAAAATTAGGAGGACAAGCCGAGGTACGCGGTGTGGCAGGTACGTGGAAAGATTTGACAGACTCGGTGAACCAGATGGCATCCAACTTAACGGGCCAGGTTCGCGGTATTGCCAAAGTTGTGACTTCAGTGGCGAAAGGAAATCTAAAACAAAAACTTTCCATCAACGCCCTTGGTGAATTAGCGCAGTTGACAGATACGATCAATGAAATGATTGATACACTCGCAGTGTTTGCTGATCAGGTAACAACGGTGGCACGCGAGGTGGGTGTTGAAGGTCGTTTGGGTGGACAAGCAAGTGTGCCAGGTGCATCGGGTACGTGGAAAGACTTAACTGAAAACGTAAACCAGCTTGCGGCTAACCTGACAACGCAAGTACGTTCGATATCAGAGGTTGCCTCAGCAGTAACAAAAGGAGACTTAACCCGCGCCATCCGCGTGGACGCAAAAGGAGAATTGGAAGCGTTGAAAGATACCATCAACCAAATGATTACCAACCTGCGCGAAACAACGCTGCGTACACAGGATCAGGACTGGTTGAAATCAAACCTTGCCAAGTTCACACAGATGTTGCAAGGTCAGAAAGATTTGAACACAGTGACAAAACGCATTCTTTCAGAATTGGCAGAAGTTGTAAAAGCGCATTACGGTGCATTCTATATCTTAGGACAAGGCGAAAACAGCCAGCAGGTTAAACTGAAATTGTTTGCCGCTTACGCCTATAAAGAAGAAAAGAACATTCCAACCGAGTTTGCAATCGGTGAGGGATTGGTTGGTCAGTGTGCGTTTGAAAAAGAGAGAATTCTCTTAACGAACGTGCCGCAGGGATATGTGAAGATTAGCTCCGGACTGGGCAAAGTAAAACCTTCTAACCTTGTGATCCTGCCAGTGTTGTTTGAAAATAATGTGAAGGCAGTAATTGAACTTGCCTCGCTTGATTCGTTCAGCGCTACTCACCTCGACTTCCTTGATCAGCTGACAGAGAGTATTGGTATCGTATTAAATACCATCGAAACAAACACTCGTACCGAAGAGCTCCTGGAACAATCGCAGTCGCTTGCTGGTGAATTGAAAACACAGCAGGAAGAATTAAGACGTACCAATGATGAGCTTCAGGACAAAGCGCTCCTCCTTGTAAAACAAAAAGATGAGGTGGAAGCCAAAAATAATGAGGTGGAAGAAGCACGTAAGTCACTTGAAGAAAAAGCTGAACAGCTAACACTTACATCGAAATACAAGTCTGAGTTTTTGGCGAACATGTCGCACGAGTTGAGAACACCGTTGAATAGTTTATTGATTCTTGCACAGCAATTGTATGAGAATGCAGAAGGTAACCTGAACGACAAGCAGATTCGTTACGCTAAAACAATTCACTCATGCGGTGACGACTTAATTCAACTGATTAACGACATTCTCGATCTTTCAAAAATCGAGTCCGGATTTATTTCTGCGAATATTTCTTCTGTGCGTATTGCCGAGATTGCTTCGTTCGTTGAGACTACGTTCAAACCAATATCGGAGGCAAGAAATCTCAAGTTTAAGATTGAAACTGATTTCTCAATTTCATCTATTGAAACAGATATTCAACGTCTCAACCAGATTTTGAAAAACCTGCTTTCCAATGCATTTAAGTTCACGGAAAAGGGTGAGGTTAGTCTGAAGGTGTTCGAAGCTAAAAAGTCATGGAAGCCGGGAAATCAAAGTCTCGACAATGCCGCAAAAGTTATCGGCTTTTCAATCAGTGATACCGGTATTGGTATTCCGATCGAGAAGCAGCAAATTATTTTCGAAGCGTTCCAGCAGGCGGAAGGGTCGACTAGTCGTAAGTATGGTGGTACCGGATTGGGATTATCCATCAGTCGCGGCTTAGCGGAATTGCTAGGTGGTACGATTGAACTTGAAAGTCAGGCCGGATCCGGAAGTACCTTTACATTGTACCTGCCTGCCGAAAGCATGGTGAATACTGAACCTCGCGATACACCTGAGAGTTTGAAAGTCATCCAACACTACCAGGCTGATGTGAAAGGATCTGAAATCCGTTCGTTATCTGATCCTTTGGATGGCCGCAACGAATTGGTGAGTGAACTGATTAACGAAACGGGAGATGACCGGAACAACGTGCAAGTCAATGATCAGGTAGTGCTGGTAGTTGAAGATGATTTGCGTTTTGGAAAAATCGTTATTGAAAAAGCGCATGAAAACGGATTGAAGGCTGTAGTGGCAACCAACTACCTCGAAGTGTTTGATTTCATTAACCGCTTCTCTCCTATTGCTATTACCCTCGATGTAAAACTTCCTGAAACCAGCGGATGGAAAGTAATTGAACTGCTCCGAAACGATCTCAACTATCGACACATTCCAATCCACGTAATTTCCGGAGAAGAGAACCGTGCTCTTGCCTTAAAGCGAGGTGCACGAAGTTTCCTACTGAAGCCGCTCAATAATGACATGCTGAGCGATCTGTTCCTGGATATTATTTCTTACCATAATAAAGCCATCAAGAATATTCTGGTCATTGAAGACAATGAACTGGATTCTTCCCAGATCGCTAAAATTCACCAGGATGATAAACTTCACGTAACGATTGCTGACAACGGCAAAAAAGCGATCAACCTTGTGAAGGAGCAACAGTTTGATTGCATTATTCTTGATTATACATTACCGGACATGCCGGGCACTGAAGTCATACATGAAATCAATAAAGCCAAAAGGAAACTCACACCGGTGATTGTGTATTCGGCTAAAGATTTTAATAAAACTGAACTTCACAATGTTAATCTGAATTCAAGTTCGCTGATTCTTAAGAGCGCCAACTCGCTGGAGTATTTACTCGAAGAGACCATGTCGCACTTGCACATCAATCACCGCGATATTGCTCCGGAGAAACAACGGATCATTGAGAACATCCGAAACAAGGAGGATATCCTGACAGGCAAAAACATTTTGATAGTTGACGATGATGTGCGTAACCTATTCGCGCTCACCACGGTATTTGAACGATTCAGCATTAATGCGATTACTGCCGAAAGCGGTAAAGAAGCAATTTACCTGTTGAACGAAAATCCGAAGATCGAGATGGTACTGATGGACATCATGATGCCTGAAATGGATGGATATGAAACAATTCAAAAGATCAGGCGAGAACATAAAAACAGTACCTTGCCAATCATTGCAGTAACAGCCAAAGCAATGAAAGGCGACCGCCAAAAATGCATTGAAGCAGGAGCTTCTGACTATATTACCAAGCCGGTAAAAATTGATCAGTTACTTTCGCTGATGCGTTTATGGTTCTGTAAATAAGTAAGTCAGGATGCGTCCAAAAATACTATTGGTAGATGACCGGGAAGACAATCTTCTGTCTATCGAGGCCATTCTCGAGCCGAACGGTTATCATTTTGTACGCGCTCATTCAGGTCGCGAGGCGCTTAAAATTCTGCTATCCGAGTTTGACTTTGCCATGATTCTTATGGACGTTAAAATGCCAAACCTCAACGGGTTTGAAACGGCTGCGTTGATCTATGAACGGGAGAAGCTCAAGCACATTCCCATTATTTTTATCACGGCCAATAATTACGGTGATGAGAATATATTTAAGGGCTATCAGTCAGGCGCAATTGACTATATCTTTAAACCCATTAATCCCGATATTCTCAGGGCCAAAGTTGGCGTATTGATCGATTTATATCGAAAGACGAGGTTATTGGTTGACCAGGAACAACGCTTAATTAATATTAACAAAAACCTGGAGATTGAAGTTAAAGAACGACAGTTATCAGAAGCAAAGGTCATTCAGCTGAATAGAGAACTGCTGACTAACATCGCCAATCTTGAAAATGCCAATAAAAATCTGGAGCGTTTCGCCTTCATGGCCTCGCATGACTTACAAGAGCCGTTGCGTAAGATCAGGATCTTTAGTGATCGGTTATTCTCAAAATATAAAAGTGTTCCGGAGGATGTTGACCTGATCAATCGGATTCAGCGGGCAGCTGAACGTACACAAACTTTGATTGCTGATATTCTTGCTTTCTCCAAGATTAATGCAAAACCGTCAGACTTTGAGGATGTAGATTTAAACAAGGTGCTGCAGGAACTTGTCAGTGATATCGCGGATGACATCCATGCCAAAAATGCGGTCATCACCATTGAAGACCTTCCAAAGCTACAGGTGAGTAAACGATTAATGAGGCCATTGTTTGAGAATTTGATTTCAAATGCTCTCAAATACGCTCAGCGGGATAAGCATCCGATCATTAAAATCAGATCTGAGTTAGCGGCTCCCGGTAATAAATTGAATCACGAAAATAAATATCACCGCATTTATGTGGAGGATAATGGTATCGGCTTCAACCAAAAGTACTCAGAAGAAATTTTCGGGATGTTTCGCAGGTTACACAGCAACCGTGATTATGAAGGAACCGGCATTGGGCTTGCGCTTTGCAAAAAAATTGTTGAGCAGCATCGTGGATTTATTTCAGCACGAAGTGTAGAAAATGAAGGTTCAACTTTTATTATTTCCTTTCCTGCTTAATACTACCGCACTCTATCCAGCTTATCGTAAGCCTGCCTGTAGGATTTAATCACTTCCATGGATGCTTTCATCGAATCATAATGCCTATTCACCAATTCCAGCACAACCGTGTTCGAAGAATCGGTCTTTGCCAATGCATAGGCGGCCAACGCTGCCATCTCTCCAAATTCAAAAGAATTCAACAAGTTATTGCGAAGCGTCCCACTGAATTTTGATCTTACATCACTCCAATCGCGGTAAATTTTTCCTCCATACATGGGCCGCTGGACTTTCACTGCATCATAATACTGTAAAATCAGTTTATTGATATCGGTGATATTCTTCCGGCTTTCATCAGCGATCAAATAAAAAATAGATTTCAATTCTGAATCGGCTGTATCGTAACCAGCTTTTTTGTATCGCTCAACACGATCAGTATTAATTTTCAGCAGGTCATTCAATATCACCAGGTTAACGTCTGTCTTTTTCATTGCTCCCCCTCTTTACTCTCCTCTTTCACAAAGTCAATGATCAAAGATGGTGCCGCGCTTCGTTCTGATCCATGGCTGCTGTGAATCCAAAAATTACTGTCGATGCGGTGCGCGTTGTTCATATTTTTCTCTACAACAGAATAATTAACAGCAGCAGGATGACGATGAGTCCCCCGACAGAAATGTAAATACCTCCATCATGAATATGCCGCATCTCTCTCTTGATTGACTTTACTTCAGCCCGTAATTCTCTTTTTTCTTCTTTTGACATGGCTCTTACATCCATGGCTTTAATTTCTTCAAGTCTTTTGATTAGCTCCTGGGCGCGTAAGGCTCCGGGAGTTTCGGCAGGAGCCGGAATTCTTTTAACATCGGGATTTGTGCTAACTGATGAATACCCGGGAACGATGGTAAACATCATCAGGAGGCAAGTGAGTATTACATTTTTAAGTTTCATGTTCATGGATTTAGTATCCATCTAACAGGCGACAAATTCAATGCCCTGCTGTGGCTGTTCATAATTCCGGATTTTAAGCTTGTTTATGCCGTGAGCTGCGAATTATTGTGGATTTTACTCCACAATAGAATAATCATTCCTGACTTTGTGAGTTGATCGATGATTGTCTGTCGCGCTTAAAATTTCTTTCTACTGTAGATTTCTATCAACACTTTTTGCTCAGCGTTGTGTAATTGTTTCCATTTATTCATCCTTAAAATTATCT
>DASTYM010000139.1:0-3497 GCA_035764995.1 Cyclobacteriaceae bacterium
AAATCCTTTACTCCCTACGACAGCATGATTAAACGAAAGGATAAATCGGACATCACAGCATTAAGTATTACTTCAAAAAAGATGCGAAAGATTCCAGCCGAGGTTTTACAATGCGCCAATCTGAAGGAGCTTGAAATTGTAAACTGTAAACTCCGAAAAATCCAGGCTCAATTAAACAACCTCGCTTCCCTCAAAAAGGTTTCTATCATCAATAATCTCTCGAAGCGACCTTTGAAACTCTCCACCAACACTCACGTAACTCAACTTAACATTCATGGAGATCTCGTCTCTTCCCTCCCTCGGTCCTACAAAAAATTTGAAGCACTTACTAAATTAAATCTTGCTGAGAACGGTTTAACAAAGTTTCCGAATGGGGCTCGTTACAACAAAAATCTGAAAGAGCTCGATCTACAATACAATGAAATTACCCTGAAAGAAAATAATATAGAACCGCATCCAGGGCTTGAACGTCTCAGCTTGCAATACAACAACATTCAATACGTTCCCTCATCCATCAAAAAATTGATTGACCTAAAAAAATTAAGCCTGAATTACAATGAAATTACAGATGCAGCTCCTGAGATAAGCTTATTGCAAAAACTTGAATACATTTCATTTTACAATAACAAATTAACAAACATACCTGCAGGTGTATATGGAATAAAATCCCTGATGTACATCGATTTATTTTATAACCAGTTGACTAAGCTTGATGAACGTATCGCCAACTGGCCAAATCTTCAAATACTTTATATCTCCCACAATCAACTTTCGAGTTTACCAGATGCGATTAGCAAAATAGATTCATTGAAAGAAATTCACGCCTATAATAACCTGCTTACAGAGTTACCTTCATCGTTATGCAGAATTCAAAAACTAAAAATCTTACGGGTGAATGTGAACCTGCTGGATGAACTGCCGGCTTGCTTCCCGGTATTCACGGAGTTGGAAGAATTAGATTTCTCCGATAACAACATCAAGCACTTTCCGCCAGAGATCATCAACTTTCAAAACCTGAGGTTACTGGTTGTGGCTATTAATCCCTGGCAAAATCCGGCCGATGTTAAGAAAGTAGCAGATGTAGCACGTTCGCGAGGTGCGATCGTCCACGATTAGGATTTAATTGCCCTGCTCTTTTTTGCCTTTTGATTCTTCGCGGTTTTCTTTTTTTCAGTCTTTTCATCCTGCTCTCCCATCAGCACGATGCGTGCCTTTTGCAATTCCGCTTTTTGCGTTTCACTAACAGTTGGGTAACTCAAATTCAAACGCTCAAACTCTTTGTAAATAATGGCGGCAATAGCCAAACGAGCATACCATTTGTCATCGGCAGGAATGATATACCATGGAGCGTGGTTTTGTGTCGTATTTCGGATCGCTTCTTCAAATGCCTTCTGGTAATCATCCCAAAATGCACGCTCCTTTAAATCAGATAGAGAGAATTTCCAATTCTTGGAAGGATCATCGATGCGTTCGAGGAAGCGTTTCTTCTGCTCCTTCTTTGAAACATTCAAAAAGAATTTTAAAATGAGCATTCCATTTTGAGCAAGATTCTTTTCAAAGCGATTAATTTGTTTGTAACGCTTCTCCCAAAAATCATCATCAATATCTTTCAAGGAACTGACTCCGGGAATATTTTCATTTAACACCCACTCCGGGTGAACCTTTGTAACCAGCACATTTTCATAATGCGAGCGGTTATGAATTGCGATCTCGCCACGAGCGGGCAGTGCAAGGCTATGCCTCCAAAAATAATCATGATCAAGTTCGTGTGATGTGGGCGCTTTAAAACTGGAAACCTTTACACCCAACGGGTTGAATCCCGACATAATATGTTTTACCGCACCATCTTTTCCGGCAGCATCCATCGCCTGAAAAATAATTAAAACGCTGTGCTGATTGTGGGCATAAAGTTTATCCTGTATTTCAACCAAATGCTTCCTCCCGATCTCTAAAATTCGCTCTGCCTCCTTCTTATCCAAGACCTTTCCCTTATACTTTGTGTTATAGTCTTTCAGACTGAACTTTGTATCAGGTTTAACTCTTAATTTTTTGATGTTTGAAATGTCGCCTTCAGATAGCATAGGGATTGTTATTTGCGCACCTAAAATAAGACTAATCACGGAAAAGCTATTATGACTTATGTCATATCAGGCACAAGTTTTCGCCCTAATACTGCCCTGTTCGCAACATTACCAAGGTGCATGCTTCCAATGCGAGAATGCCTGCCTGTTCAGCTTTCTTTTCAAATTCAGGGTTTTCAGTTCCCGGATTAAAAATTATTCGCTTTGGCTTTAGCCCGATTAAATACTCATACCATTCCGGTTGATGCCTGGGACCAATATAAAGAGTAATTGTATCCACTTCGGGAATAGCAGGCTTTTCGCGAATGTCCAGAATCTGCTGACCAAAAACCAACCCTTTCTTGATACCAATCGGCACGATTTCATGGTTGTGTTCCGTGAGTGATTCACCAGCCAGGTAAGCATACCGGCCCGGGTTTGTAGAAGCTCCAACAATAACTGTTCTTTTCATGTAACAAAAACTAATCTTGAACGACCTATCATTAATCCTTTTGCCTGCCCTCACGCAAAATGGGTGTGTTTTTATTCTAACCACTTAAACAAAGTACCATATTCCCATTGGAATATTAAATCTATCTTGCATCCATTAAATTTTAATCTATGCGCAAAATTGTAGCACTCAGTGCAGTCCTGTTCCTTTCATTTTCGGGATTCGCACAATCTAAAAAAACAACAGGGTATCAATACACAGTTGATTTAACTAAAGTTGTAAACGACCGGGTATACGTTGAATTAATTTCCCCGCCTATTGCCAAAGAAGAAATAACATTTTATTTACCCAAAATAATTCCTGGCACGTACGAAATCGCTGATTATGGCCGGTTCGTTCAAGACCTTCAGGCCTTAGACAAGAAGGGAAATAAGCTGGCAGTAGAACGAGTAAACGATAACGCTTGGAAAATTAAGACTGCTACCAAGCTGCAAAAAATTACCTATTGGGTTGATGACGTAATCGATACTGAAGTGGCAGGTCCGAAAATTTATCCTATGGCCGCTACTAATATTGAGGATGGAAAAAATATAGTCATGAACACCAGCGGTTTCTTCGGATACTTTGAAGATATGAAAAACATCCCTTTCAACTTCAACGTCATTCGTCCGAAAGATTTCTATGGATCAACTGCGCTTATTGCATCACAGGTTGGCGCTCCCGTTACAAAATTCACAAAAGAGAAAGGCCCTTCCACAGAAGGTAAAGTAGTTGATACCTACTCAACTGAAAATTATGACCGATTGATCGACTCTCCGCTCATGTATAACAAGGCAGATACTGCGATTGTATACGTTGGAAAGACAGAAGTATTGATTGGCTCATACTCTCCAAACGGAAAAATCACAGCCAAGCAAATTGCCAATAGTGTACGTGAAGTACTTCAGGCGCAGAAAGAATATCTTGGTGGAACTTTGCCGGTAGAT
>DASTYM010000140.1:0-4527 GCA_035764995.1 Cyclobacteriaceae bacterium
AGGTAAATCTGGCTCAGTATAAGGATTTGGATTCTGGCGCTATTCAAAGAAGAATAAAAGAGCTTGACAAAAAATGGGATATCGAGCGGACGTTAATGTTTAATGCTGCTACGCTATCTCTGACAGGGGCAATGCTTGCCATCTTCGTCAACAGGAAGTGGGCGATAATGCCGGCTGTTGTGACAAGCTTTCTGATTCAACATTCACTGCAAGGATGGTGTCCGCCACTACCGTTATTTAGGATGATGGGCATCAAATCTCGCGAAGAACTGGACCGTGAAAAATATGCGCTGAAAGCGCTACGCGGTGACTTCAAGCATGTGAACGATATTGATAAAGCATGGAAGGCGGTGACCAAATGATGAGGGTATGAACTACGCAATAAGCAAAACGGTCAACACAAGCTTCCAAGATACGATCCGTCGCCTTACTTCTGAGTTAAAGAACGAGGGATTTGGCATTATCACTGAAATAGACTTAAAGTCAAAGTTTAAAGAAAAGTTGGCCAAAGACTTCAGGAACTATACGATACTTGGAGCTTGCAATCCAAGTCTTGCATTTGAAGCGGTGCAGCAGGAAAGTCATATCGGCGTGATGCTTCCTTGTAACGTATTGGTGCAAGAACATGCGAGCGGTGAAGTGGAGATATCAGCAATCAATCCCATGCAATCGATAGGTGTTGTTGGTAATCCTCAGTTGAACTCGTTGGCGGCAGATGTGACAACGAAATTAAAATCTGCGCTGGAAAGAGTTTAGAAGAACAAGCACCGAAACAACGCGATAAACTTCGGAATCTATTTTGGTCGTCAATATAATTTACATGCCTCTGAGTCACGACACCAGCTCCCCCGCTAATTAATGGGAATAGGAAATGCGAGGGAGTTAACGTACCTTTGATAACTCAATTGCGGAATTAATTAATTCACTGCCCTGGTTTATCCATCTGTGGTCTCTTAAATCTCCCCAGTTAGCAGGCAGTGATTCTCTTTTCGTCCCCACGCTAGAACCGGATCGATTGCCGCATTATGGCTGCGAACATCGCATCCTCGATCTATGATTATTAACAACTTAAAATGACATTTGAAGAAGTAAACCTTTGCAGTGCAATTATTCATGCGCTTGCTGAAAAAGGTTTTGAAAATCCCACAGCTATTCAGCAGCAAACTATTCGGCATAAACTCTCCGGGAGAGATAACGTTGCTTAACCAGCGACAGGCAACTGCAAAACCGCCTCGTTCTGTATTCTAATTTAATTTTTCACTCATAAGTACTAATAAAATGAACATTTACATTGCAAACATTCCGTTCAAGGCGTCAGACGCTGAACTGAAAGAACTATTTGAGCAACATGGCGAGGTCAAATCTGCAAAAATCGTCATGGATAAGATGACAAATCGCAGTCGCGGTTTTGGTTTCGTTGAGATGACCGATATGACTGCAGCCAAGGATGCAATCAAGAATCTGAACGGATCTGATTTCCAGGGCAAGGCGCTTGTTGTTAATGAAGCTCGTCCGAAGACTGATTCCCCCGGGGGCGGCAATTACGGCAACAGAGGTGGAAATAGTGGAGGAAGTTTTAATAAACGCTGGTAGTCATTTGCTTTTTTCTTTTAAAAACTAACACAAATTATTTATGAATCTATTCGTAACAAACATTAGCCGCACGGTTCAAGAGGAAGCACTTAAAGCGTTGTTCTCAGAGTTCGGACAAGTGTCGTCAGTTAAAATCATTGGTGACAAATACACAGGAGAGTCAAAGGGATTTGGTTTCGTAGAAATGGTTAACGATAGCCAGGCGCTTGATGCGATCAAGAAATTGACGAATGCCGAGTTCTTCGGAAGAAGGCTCATGGTTTCCAAAGCGCGACCAAGAACAACCACATACTAACTCAAACATTTTCGTCTATGGTTAGGCTACCCCCGAAAAATGGTTTTGGGGGTTTCTTCATTTGTACTATTAATTATGTTTCGTGATGTTGAGGTCGGTTATCATTGGCACAGGTTCATTTATTCCTGATCATATTGTGAGCAATAAAGCTTTTGAGAATCATCAGTTCTATGAAGCTGATGGCTCGAAATTATACAAGCGAAACGAGAGCATTATTTCCAAATTTTGTGAGATCACCGGTATACATGAACGAAGGTATGCTACTTCAGGGCAGAACTGTTCACACCTGGGATTTTTGTCAGCACAGGCGGCCCTAGCCCACTCGCGTATTGATCCGGAAACGCTCGATTATATTATTGTCGCTCACAATTTTGGCGATGTGTCAATAAACTCCAATCGTACCACGCAGGTACCTTCCATCGCATCACGGGTTAAGAATATGCTCGGGATCGTCAACCCGGACTGTGTTGCGTATGACATCTTGTTCGGTTGCCCTGGCTGGATAGAAGGTCTTATTCAGGCAGATTGTTTTATCCGGGTTGGAATGGCCAGACGTTGCCTTGTCATTGGTGCCGAAACGTTGTCAAGGGTCATTGATCCACATGATCGTGACTCAATGATCTTCGCAGACGGGAGTGGTGCTGCTATATTGGAGGCCAGTTCAACTGAGGATCGAGGCATCGTGAGCTATAAGACAAGGACATACTCGGCAGAATCGGACCTGTTACGCATGAATACGTCCAACTCACAATTCACTAACAATCCGCATGACCAATTCCTCAAAATGGATGGCAGGAAAGTGTATGAGTTTGCTTTGACGAATGTTCCTGTTTTAATGAAGGAGGTAATCGAAAAAGCCAATTTGCACCTAAGTGACATCAAGAAAGTTTTAGTTCACCAGGCAAACGAAAAGATGGACAACGCAATTCTTCAGCGTCTGTTTAAATTGTACGATGTAGAGTTCGTTGCTGGCAACCTCATGCCCATGACAATTGGCTGGCTAGGTAACAGTTCTGTGGCGACTGTGCCAACACTCTTTGATCTGGTTGCTCGAAGAAAATTGGAAGGCCACGAAATATGTTCTGGTGATCACATCATTATGGCTTCCGTTGGAGCCGGGATGAACGTGAACGCAGTCGTTTATAAGTATTAAATCAATTTCAGAGGTATATAGGTTGCCTGGGGCATTTGGCTCAAAAGAAGCAGCTTGAACGGGTACTTAATTTTATAACGCGCCTTAAATGACAAAAACACATTATTATGGCACAACGGATTATTGACAGGAGCTACGTTGGAGAGGTACTTCAGCGTATGTACGTTAGCGATCTTACGATCAGCATATGCTTTGTTTCCAGTGGTGGATATTTTTATGTGGACTCGGAAAACAAACGAGTCGCATTACAGGGAACAACAATAGAAGAAGCCGTAAGTCATCTCGCTTCACGTATTGCAAAGGAATTGCCCGCCTCAAGTTTTGCAACGTGGTGGGTAAACAATTTTCGGCAAGAAAGGCGTTGAAGACGGGGGCATAACCCTATCACCAAACTGGACATTAATGTGAAAAGTCGTTAGGGGCTGCACATCGTCTCCAATATTCCATAATGGCCCTGATGGTCCCTTCCAACTCACTCATTGAACTTTGTTTTACAAAAAATCCCTGCACGGATTGACTGTAAGCTTCAATAACCGATTTTTGGTTTGAAGCTGTGGAAAAGAAAAGATAAGGGATGCATTTGTTGCTCAGCTTTGCATCCGTCCTGAGTTTATCTCTCAACTCAAATCCGTTGAGTTTAGGAAGATTGATGTCTGAAAGTATGAGGAAGGGCGGCTCCCGGCAATCAGTGATATAGTTCAAAGCCTCCTGTCCATCGGAAAAGAACAGGACTTTGTTCTGGTAATTAAGGGTTCGGAAAATTTCCGTTAGAAAATTCTGGTCGTCTGCATCGTCCTCTATCACGATGATTGGTCCGTTCTTATTAATGATAATCTCCTTTTGTAGTTCTTTCATATCGCGTTAACGAGCTTGTTAATTGATCTTTGCCGTAGCCGATATACAAATTTGTTCTTTTTAACCGAATAATCGTAGTTAGGCTTAGCTGCTGCGGGCGCCGGGCCGATGATTTCACTGCCGGTAAGTGACGGAGAAACTAAATATACAGCAATGAACCGACTCGGGTGGAGATTGTTGTATCTTTATGTACTTCCTCAATTCCAAGCCCTTCAAGTGAGTCGGCCTTCGAAATGATCAAGCGGTTCACTCGACTGCGCTATAGTGAAACCCCAATTACTCAAAGCGCACAGGTCGGCAAAGCACGAGTACCCAACAATGAGTTATCAAACAAACGAAGACAATATTTATGCGGTTGGTACATTTATTACTGCGAAGGAAGCCCCAACGGTTCAGTTAAAGATCGCCAACTATTATCAACGTCTTTACTATTGCTCGATCGTAGGCAATGAAACCGCAAAGCTCAAAGTGTACTTTGAGCGAGAACTAGTAACGCCTATCGAAAGCAGCAAATGAATCTAAAATTTCCACAAACTCTCCCTCACAGATGCAGAATACTTGTTTCTGTGTTGAAATACATTTTGAAGCCATTGCTCTTCGAGACGTTTGATGTCTTCGTAGATCAGTCGGG
>DASTYM010000141.1:0-5437 GCA_035764995.1 Cyclobacteriaceae bacterium
ATGCCAGCTTTATCGCATTCAATACACAAGTTCAAGGCTGTTTGCCCCCCCATGGTGGGCAGAACCGCATCGATATTGTGTTTGTCCAGTATTTCACGGATCGATTTTTTGGTGAGTGGCTTCAGATACACATGATCGGCCGTTACCTTGTCGGTCATGATGGTGGCCGGGTTCGAGTTAATCAGCACTACCTCAATACCCTCTTCCCGCAGGGAACGAGAGGCCTGAGAGCCTGCATAGTCGAATTCACATGCCTGGCCAATAATAATGGGTCCGCTACCAATAATTAAAACTGAACGAATACTTCTGTCTCTGGGCATCTGAGGAAGGATGGGTTAAATAAATTGGGCAAAAATACGTTCAGGATTTTTAGCAGGAAAGGATTCTGCCGATTGATTTTGAGGGAATTCGAATCTTAGAATTTTGAGCTCTAGTAGGATGAAGATGAAACAAAAAGTGCCCAGCGGAGCACTTTTGTCCTGTGAGTTATGCCTGGAAAGGTTAATCTATTTTTACCAGCTTTTTAATGGTTGACCGGGTTCCGTCTGAAACTTTTACAAAATATACCCCTGCAGGAATACTTCCTCCTGAAATGGTGTGGGACATTTTTCCGTTTGAAATTTCTTCTGTCGCGCGGTAGGTAATTTTCCCTTGTGTATCGAGCAATTGAATCGCAAATACTGAAGAAGAGATTCCTGTTGCTTCAATGGTTATATTCCCATTTGTCGGATTCGGATAAACGGATACTGCGGTATCTAATTCTTTTTCGGTGCTGGTAACGACATCCTGAATATACAGGTTGTCAATAGCCCAGCCCCATCCGTTAATGGATTCATCAGCAAACATGCGGAAACGGATAATCACATTGTCGTTGGCGATGAAGTCTCCACTTTCGGTCAGGTCAACAATGCGTGTCCGGTACATGTTGGGTGTTCCGCTACCTTGACTAGTGAAAGCTGCCAACCATACATTCTGACTCATGTTATCATATCCGTCTAAAAATTCATGCCACGTTGCACCCTCATCTTTCGAACCTTCAACAATTACATAATCCTTAAAATCTGCATTACCAAAAACAGATCCGGTAGGGTGACCCTCTACAATTGCTATTTCGTCAAAGCGCAAGTATGGATTTTGGGCTGAAATCTTAATCGGCTTTTTAAATATGTAAGAAACGGACGAAGTCTTGTTTAGCCCAAAACCGTTGTCATAATTGTGATTACTGTGAATGGCCGGGTTGCTAAAATCGGATGGTTGCGTAACGGAAAAGAAGTTGCCTGTAAAATCATCAGAAGGTGTGTTGAAGTTATTCGCATAAGATGATATCGGAGTAGGGAATTGTATAATGGGAACTTTAATAAATCCTGCTGCCGGAAAAGTTCCTTCCCGATCAGCATTGTCTGTGGCTACAAAACGGTAGTTGAATACATCACCATCATTCAATACACTTAAACCTGTAATACTGAATGGATACTCGGGTTGTAAAGGATCAACATCAAAGACTTCCGTCACTACGTTTCCATTGTTAACATAATACTCAAGCTTATATGCTTTCACTCCACCAGCGTCAGAAACTTTTGAGTTCAATGAGATCACATCGTCTGTATCAAGCAGGTAATCGACATGGTTGTGGAGGATTGATGGAGGAGTTTCATCTACCTGAATTTTCAGATTGTCAATGGCCCATCCCCAACCAGCCGCGAACGGATCACTAAACAATCGGAAGCGGATCACTACCTCGTCATTCGTATCAAATTTCTGTTGCAAGTCCAGTGTTCTGCTTTTGTATAAACCTGCATCACCAACGGCAGTTGAATTGTTACCTGTTATGGCACTTTTATAACGTGACTCCCAAACCGCATAGGCACGGCAGTCATACCCATCGGCAACGGGGGTCCAGGTAACACCACCATCTTTCGAACCTTCGACTACAACATAATCGAAGAAATTTTCCTGACCGAAAATAGATCCCGGGTCTCCTGGTTCTACCAATGCAATTTCATCAAACTTGATGATTGCATCGGTTGCCTGCACACGGATGGGTATTTTTAGCTGATAGATAAGATCCCGTTTATTTTCAGGAAAACCATTTCCCTCTAAATAAGGATGATCCGAGTGAATAGCACCATTTGTAAATCCTGTTGGAGGCGAAGCCGGAATGCTGAATCCGTTCCCAAAGAAATCATCGGAAGGAGAATTGAAATCATTGGAGTATGAACCCTGAGTTGGGGAAAGTCCAACAACATTTAAAGAGTGAAACCCGGTTGAAGATGGACTGTAGCCAACATTTCCATCCGGATTTCCAATAACAGAAATATCGGTGGCAATTATCCGATACTTTACCTGATCGCCATTGACAAGCGACATGGCTGCCAGGTTCACGTTCCCGGAATAAATAGAATCTTCCGCAGGAGCTGTGAGGGTAAGCGGGATTGTCCCCACGAGGTCATTATTTTTATAATACTCGGCCATTACCGATTCAACACCGAGGTTGTCAGTAACTTTTGCGTCAATCTTTAATTGTGTATCGCTCTCTAAAATAAATCCTTTTGGTGTGTGCGTAACTTTTGGAGGAGTATTATCAGGACCGGTCTCAAACGTAAAAATATTTTGCAGTTGTGATTGATGCTCCCTCACAAATTTTCCGGGGTTAACAAATTCTCTATTATCATTATCACTAACTGAAATAAAATATCCGTACTCCGTAACTCCCGCAGTAGCCGGGATACTGGCTGTGAATTCATCTGTATTACCAGTTGCTGTCATGGTAACAACTGTAAAGTTGATGCCATCAATTGTATAATGCAGCTTCACAGAGTTTGCGATATACCCGCTTTGATCACCTTGAATGGTAGCCTTTATTTGATACGGTCCGCTCAGGTTTTCTGAACCAGGAAATTGCGCATGATTTATCCTGACATGTGACCAACCAATATCTTTCAACATATTTAGTGCTATACCAGGGCTCTGAATCTGTTCCCTTGCCGCTATTTGTGGAGTCATTAATGCGTTCACTCCACCATTGTAGGTGTTCTCATCCACATGACTAATGCTGGAACCGCTGCTAAAGGTTGTTGGAGCATAAAGTTTTACAGTACCGTCAAGAATTGATGAAAAAAACAGATTATTACCAATTAAATGGCTACGGAGGTCAGCGGAGGGTGAATCATTGGTCTCGATTAAGTTTGCACCAAAGCCAGTACCAATAGGCACATCGTAAGAAATAGGTAATTCAGTATCATTTAATCCCCAATCAGCAGTAGTTGCTGTTGCTGTTGTGAAAAATGTTCCGGCAAAACCCAGTCCATGGCCGATTTCGTGGAGTACAACTGTTTTAAGATCGTGTGTTGCTGGTGCCGGAGACGCTGGAGGTGGAGTATTTGGGTCAAGATGCCAGGTAAAATTGCTGTTGAAATTTGCAAACAAATCTGGTTCTCCATCGTTCAGTTCGGTGCCGGTAATTTTTTCTGCGATGGCAACCGGATAATAAACGTTGAGCTTTTGTGCTCCTTTAAAATTAGCGTATGCAGAAGTATAGAGAGCGGAACCCAATACATTGGATGCCAGGTCTGTTCTCCAACGTGCTTCAATCCTAATTACGACCGGTGAGGAAATAAGACTTGCCCAGATATCCACTGCGGCCTGAAAGCAGGCCTTGGGACCGATACCGTTTACATTCTCAGGAAACCCAATATAGTCAACGATGATGGTAGCACTTTGCTGCCTGGCTCCTGCATTTTTTTTCCAACGCAGATATTCTTCAGGTGGTGGAACATGCAATGAACTACTCTGCTCAGAAGCATAACAGACTACCGGGTTTTTTATTTTAATGCTCCTGAGTTGCTGTGCATAAGAAGCGACAGCTACAAAAAGTAATATTAAACTGAGTACACGTTTCCTCATGGGGTTTGAGCTATAAACTGGATACAATTTCAAGCCGTTAGTAACCGGGCAAAAATTTAGAACGTAAAGGTAAAAAAGAGAGCCACTCCTGAAGAGTGGCTCTGATAGTTTTTTAGATAAGTGAACCTGACTTAATGGGCCGAAGCCGCAATCACCTTATTCCAAACCCGGAACACATTTTTTGAGCAGATTTTCTCAATATCCTCCGGTGAATAACCTCGTTTCAGTAATACATAAATAAGGTTTGGGTATTGGGAAACATCCTTTAACCCGGTAGGCAGACTGTCTCCCACGCCATCGTAATCAGAACCCAACCCAACATGATCGATGCCAGCCAGTTGTACTACCCGGTCAATGTGATTGGCAACAGTTTCAACATCGGCAAACAACGATGGGTTGTCTTTGCGGAATTGCTCGATAATTGGCTTGGCCAGAGAATCCTGCATGGTCAGATTTTGTTCCTTTAAGATCGTCTGAAGTTTCTTGCGGTTTTCGGTATTCTGTTTTGCAACCGTAGAATCCAAAAAGGTAGAGCCGAAATTGATCTGAATTACACCACCATTTTCTTTCAATGCCTTGAGCATGTCGTCAGACATGTTTCGTTGAAATCCTGGCGTGAAATGGCGACATGATGAATGCGATGCGATTACAGGAACCTTGGTAAGTTTCATCACATCATAAAATGTACTGTCGGATACGTGTGAGATATCAACCATAATTCCAACACGGTTCATTTCTTTCACCACTTGTTCTCCAAATGGGCTCAATCCTTTCCAGGTATTCAGTGAATCGTACGATGAATCACAAATTTGATTGTCTTTTCCGTGGGTGAGTGTTACGTAACGAATGCCTCTGTCATAAAAATATTTCACATTGGCAATGTCGTTTCCGATGGGTGCACCATTTTCCATTCCAAGCGGAAGCGAAATTTTCCCAGCTTTTGTGTTGTCGATAACTTCCTGTGGCGTTCCACCTTTTCCAAATTTGTCGGGGTGTGCAGCAACGATCCCTTCAATCATGTTAATAAGTGAATCAGCCAGGGCTTTTCCCATATCTTCCTTTAACTGGTAGCTGGATGGAATATAGATAGACATAAAGGGAGCATCGAGGCCGCCTTTTTTGGCACGCTCGTAATCGAAGTCGCCTTCAGTGGTACTCACCGGAATGCCCATGTACTCACGTTCCAGTCTGAATTTTTTTACTTTCAGGCGGTAGGGTAAATCAACGTGGCCATCTGTAATAATGTATGCCTGGGCCAATGAGTCTGCTACTTGTTTTAGTTTTTCATCGGGTAATGATGAATAGTCCATTTTAGAGGTACAGGCTACCGAAATAGCTAAGAACCCAAACAGAAAGTATTTACTTTGCATGATGAATGATTTTGGGTTAAAATATTCAAAATTCTTACCGATGCCAAAGCTTATTTTTTAGATGGAAGATCCAACAGTAAAGACGGAAGAATTACCCACCTTCACCCGATCACAACTGGCTTTGCGTAACGGACAAGACAAACCTGAAATTTGGGTGGCCCTTC
>DASTYM010000142.1:0-9170 GCA_035764995.1 Cyclobacteriaceae bacterium
GTGTCTTCCGCTGCTTTTCTTTGCTCAGCCTTTGCTTCATTCGCTTTACCGGCAAGCAAAATTTTCTTAACCTCAATACTTAAGATCGACAAAGGAACTTCGAGTTTTTTACTGCACTCCTGCAAGTAAACGGTTCGCTTCAACGGGTCAGGGATTGCCGTAATCGAGGTAACGATATCTCTGATCAACTCCGCTTTCTTGATTGGATCTTTTGCAGCATCTGCTGAGTACAATTCAATCTTGAACGAAATAAAATCCTTGGTATGTTCTTTCAGGTACTGACTCAGTTGAGTGCTACCCATTTTTTTGGAATAGCTATCTGGATCTTCACCATCCGGGAGCAAAACAATCCTGACATTCAGCCCGCCTTTCAACACTAAATCAATTCCACGCAAAGCTGCTTTGATACCAGCAGCATCGCCATCAAAAAGCACTGTCACATTTTCGGTGAACCTGCGCATGAGTTTGATTTGTTCTTCGGTGAGTGCAGTTCCTGATGAGGCCACCACATTTTCAATCCCTGCCTGGTGTAATGAGATTACATCGGTGTAACCTTCAACTAAATAGCAGAAATCATGTTTGCGAATTTCATTTTTCGCCTGGAACATTCCGTAAAGAACATTGCTCTTATGATAAATGTCTGTTTCAGGTGAGTTGATGTATTTCGGCTGATCTTTCTCTTTTGTAAGAATACGTGCACCGAACGCAATTACTTTTCCGGAAAGATTATGAACCGGGAAAATAACACGGCCCCTGAATCGATCATAAGTTTTACCATCCTCTCTCTTAATGATCAGGCCAGATTTCTCCAACGCTTCCTGACTATACCCTTTTTGAATAGCAGTCTTTTCCAGACCATGCCATTCGTTCAGCGCATATCCGAGTTCAAACTTTTCAATGTTGCGGTCATTAAATCCACGCTCGCGGAAATAACTTAACCCGATGCTTTGGCCTTCATCGTGTTTGAACAAAAGGTCTTTAAAATAATCCTTCGCATAGTTCATCACGATATACAAACTATCGCGTTCGCTTTGTGCAGCCTGTTCTTTCTCGGTATTTACCTCCTCCTTAATCTCAACACCATATTTCTTCGCCAGGTATTTAATAGCTTCCATGTAGCTCATGGACTCATGCTCCATCACAAACGTGATAGCATCACCGCCCTTGCCGCTGCTGAAGTCCTTAAAAATGCCTTTGGATGGAACTACATAGAATGAAGCCGTTTTCTCATTGGTAAAAGGGCTCAACGCCTTGTAGTTCTGCCCCGACCGCTTCAGTGAGATGAAATCGCTGATCACATCAATGATGTCGATCCGACTCTTGATATCATCTATGGTGTTGCGGGAGATCAATTTGTGAAATTTGGGCCTTAAAGATACTTAGTTCAATCCATAGTCAATAACCAATCGTCATTAGTCATCAATCGTCATTAGTCATTGGTCATTAGTAAATCGGCCAAAAAACAATGAACCAGTGACCAATGACTATTGACTTTCCATTAAATTGCGTCCGTTTTTAGGATTTTTTTCTACCTGTTTTTGTTTATAGCGAGATGAATATTACCGAAACTGATGTGTTAAAGGCTCTTTCGACCGTTGAAGACCCTGATTTGAAGCGAGACCTGGTGAGCCTGAACATGATCAAGGATGTGAAGGTTAGCCCTGGCAAAATTAGCTTTACTGTGGTGTTGACTACCCCTGCATGTCCACTAAAAGATAAAATCCGTCAAGATTGTGAAGATGCTGTTGAGGCAGTAGCCGGAAAGGATGTTGGGTTGGATATTACCATAACATCTTCTGTAACCACTTCAAGGAGTAATGCTCCCCTTTTACCGGGTGTTAAAAACATCATTGCGATTGCTTCCGGTAAGGGAGGCGTTGGAAAATCTACCGTAACCACAAATCTGGCGGTTGCCTTGGCTAAGTCGGGAGCAAAAGTTGGATTGATTGATGCTGATATTTTTGGCCCGTCAATTCCCACCATGTTTAATTGTGAACATGAGCAGCCATCAGTACGTGAAATCAATGGAAAGAATATCATTATTCCGTTAGAACAATACGGAGTTAAGCTCATGTCGATTGGATTCCTCTCTCCGCCTGATAGCGCAGTAGTTTGGCGTGGACCAATGGCAAGTTCAGCACTGAAACAATTCTTTAGTGACGCCCTGTGGGGAGAGCTTGATTACCTTTTGATTGATTTACCTCCCGGAACAAGTGATATTCATCTGACCATGGTTCAAACTGTTCCTGTTACGGGTGCTGTGATTGTGACAACTCCTCAAAAAGTCGCTTTAGCAGATGCTAACCGTGGGTTGTCGATGTTCAAGCAACCTCAAATCAATGTGCCAGTATTAGGTGTTGTGGAGAACATGGCCTACTTTACACCTGAAGAGCTTCCCAACAACCAATATTTCATTTTTGGAAAAGACGGGGGCAAGAACTTATCAGAAAAATATAAGGTTCCTTTCCTTGGGCAGATCCCGTTGGTACAGTCAATCCGCGAAAGCGGAGATTCAGGCTTACCGGCAGTTCTGAAAGACGGGCCAGTAGCAAAAGCCTTTATGGATTTGGCGGAATCTTTAGCCAGAGAGATTGCCGTTAGAAATGCTAAATTTGCAGAGACTCAGAAAGTTGAAATAAAAGTATAATGAACACAATTGCCACCGTTGAAGAACTGACCCAAAGAATCGAAGCATCGCTGGATTCAATCCGTCCGTACCTGGAGGCAGATGGCGGAAATGTTAAAATCAAGCAAATTACCAATGACCACGTGGTGAAGCTTGAGTTTGTGGGTGCATGCGGTAACTGCCCGATGTCTACCATGACTTTTAAAGCTGGTGTTGAAGAGGCTATTAAAAGAGCCGTGCCGGAAATCAAGGGAATTGAGGTTGTGAATCTGACGGTCAATTAATCTTTCCTCGTAGATAAAATATTGTATTCTGCCTAGCCGTTAATCCATTTCAGGTTACTCTTGCTATCTTTGACTGATACAGTCTATCCAATGTGATGTTTGTGCGGTTCGTAAGTATCCTCCTTCTTTTATTATGCTGTAATTTCCTGGTTGAGGCACAGGAGAAGTGCGGCACGGTTCCATACATGGATAACCTGTTTAAAAAGAAAGGCCTATCGCAACGAACCGATCAATTTGAACAATGGCTTCAGACCAAAATATCGCAGCGCAAAAATCGCAGTAATCTCCGAACACAGGCAGGCCCTTATAAAATCCCGGTTGTTGTTCACGTAATTCATAACGGAACACCCATTGGCTCTGAAATCAATATTTCTGACGCCCAAATCATTTCTCAACTGGAAGTACTCAACAAGGATTTCAAGCGCCTCAATTCTGATGCAGGCAACACACCTCCTGAGTTCCTTTCTGTAGCAGGAAGTTTAAATATTGAGTTTGTGTTTGCTAAACAAACGCCCGAAGGATTACCAACAACGGGGATTGTTCGCGTAAATGGAATACAGCCAAGTTGGTCAGTGAATCAGGATGAAGAGCTCAAGGCGGTAAGTTACTGGCCATCGGAAGATTACCTGAACATTTGGGTCACCAATCTGAGTGGTGGTTATTTAGGCTATGCTCAATTTCCTGTCTCTAATCTTGAAGGTCTTGAAGAATTTCATGACGGAATAGCAACGACAGACGGAGTCGTAATCGACTACACGGTGTTTGGTGTTGGTGCATCGGATCCGGATTATAATTTAGGAAGAACTACGACACATGAAGTTGCACACTACTTCGGGCTCCGGCACATTTGGGGCGATGAGAGTACCTGCTCCGGCACCGATTATGTGAATGATACGCCCAATCAACTCGATGAGACATACGGTTGCCCGACACATCCTGCGAATGAATGCTCGGGTAGCAAAATGTTTCAAAACTTCATGGATTATACGGATGATGTCTGCATGAATTTGTTTACACAGGGGCAAGTCGATCGGATGACTGTTATACTGGAAGACCCTGCTGTACCCAGAAGAAGCAGTTTATTAAATTCTCATGGTTTAGAAGATCCAACATGCGGATCGAATTCAACTGTTGATGTAGCCATTACCGGAGTGATGGAACCCGGACCTGTTACCTGTAACGATGATCCGGAACTGATTCTCAATGTTAGCAATTTGGGTTGCCCTATTGTAACGAGTATTAAAGTTGAATACAACATCAATAACGGACCCACACAGTCAATAACTGCAACCGGTCTCAGTATTTTCAACGATGGTAGTGAGGCGCAAATTAATGTTGGTAAATTGACTTTACCGGTCGGTGTAAATTCCATAGCAGTTAAAGCTGCGTTAGTAAACGGTGAAGCAGATGCACTCCCTGGTAACAGCGAGGCAACCGTTACTATTACACGAAACACTGCAACTGACCTGGTTCCGTTTCGAAAGACATTTGACGACAATAAGATTTCATCCTGGACAACCGCTAATCCACAAGCGGGAACCTTATGGAACATCGACAATGAATTGAGGGCAGAGTTTCGAACTCAAGGTTCGGTTGGTGAGCAGTCATGGCTTGTAAGCCCGGTGTTGAATTTGAGTTTACTGAAAGAAGCGAGCCTGTTTTTTGATCTTTCCTATTTATGGAACGGCCAGGATAACGACCAACTTAAAATTTTGGCTTCTACAGATTGTGGCGATTCCTATTATGAACTTGACCCCGGTTTCAATCTTCAGGGAAGCGAACTCAGCAGCAATAACGAGCGGAAATATGTGTCCATTAGTTCATTGACGGGTCGCGAAAAAGTGCGTCTGGCATTTGTAGCCACTAATGCATCAGGGAATAATATTTATGTTGATAACATAGAGTTTTTTGTAACAGACAATCCAAACCCGATCGATCCGCAAGGCGAGCTTTATGCCGTATACTGGAATGCATCTGCCGGAGTTGACATCACATTTAATTTACCTGAACGCCAAAAAGTTGGCGTTGCCCTGGTCGATATGATGGGACGGGAAATCGAGCGAGGTTTGTATTATGACATCCTCAACCAAACCATTTCCATGCCTTTTCAAAGTATTTCAACTGGTCTCTATGTCATCCGACTTCAAATCGGCAGTAATTATTATGCAACAAAAGTTTACCTCTCACCCTGAGCATACCTCCTGACATCCCGGTATAGTTTATATCTTTGTGTGGTAAACCCCGTTGAATGACTTCAAAGAAAAAAGTGGCAATCCTGTATGGAGGCCGATCTGTTGAGCACGGTGTATCCGTGAATTCCGCTAAAAATATTTTCGAGTTTCTTGATAAAGATTTATTTGAACCGTTGGCCATCGGTATTTCAAAAACCGGTCAGTGGTTTCTTACAAAAAGTGTAGACAAAGACATTGAACAAGGTCAGGCTTTAGGGATGACGCTGAACCCCGATCAACCGGGATTTATTTTGCTGGCCAGCAGCGACCGCATTAAGGCTGACATTATTTTTCCTGTGCTGCACGGCACCGATGGTGAAGACGGAAGCATTCAGGGATTAATTAAAGCACTCAATATCCCAATGGTTGGCACTGGTGTGCTGGGATCATCGATATCGATGAATAAAATTGTGGCGAAGCGTTTATTAAAAGATGCAGGCATTCCCGTTACAAAATTTCTTTCGTACCATTTTAACGATCAGAAGAAAATAAAATTTGAGACTGTTGAGAAGGTGTTGAAGCTTCCTTTCATGGTAAAGTCGGCAAGTCTGGGTTCATCGGTAGGCGTAACTAAAGTGAGTAAGAAAACTGATTTCAAAAAGGCACTCGATGAAGCTTTCCGGTATGATCAGGAGGTGATCATCGAAGAATTTGTTGTAGGTCGTGAAATCGAATGTGCCATCCTGGGAAATTCTCCTGCAGAAGCATCAAACCCCGGAGAAATTGTGATCAGTAAAGAGTATGAATTTTACACCTTCGATGCCAAGTATGTTGATTCAAAAGCTGTTGAAATAAAAGTGCCTGCTGAATTAAGTAAGGCAGAGATTAAAATGATCCGAGAAGTATCGCTGCAGGCATTTCAGGCGCTTCATTGTGAAGATTTCTCTCGCGTTGACCTGTTCCTTACCAAAAAAGGAAAAATCTACGTGAATGAAATCAACACCATACCCGGTTTTACGAATTCCAGCATGTATCCCATGATGTGGAAAGAACGTGGCATCTCGTTTTCAAACCTGATCAGCAAGCTGATTAATTTCGCTTTTGAGCGCCATAACGCCAATAAACGATTACAGCACGATTTTCAATCATCATTAAAATTCTGAAGCTAAAGCAAATTCCAAAAAACAGATGCCAAATATCAAAATGAGTTGAATAGAAACTTAGTATTTTGAAGTCTGGTCATTGGAATTTAATAACATTTGTAATTTGGTGCTTGTTTATTGGAACTTAAGAATATGAGTTTTAACCTGAAGAAATATACCTCTACCCTCGGTGGATTACTGATTAGTATATTGATAACAAGCGGCACGGTGTTTCTGCTGATGGTCATGTACTTTTATGTTTACCTTCCCGCCATTACTAATCATGGAGAAACAATCACCGTACCAAACATTGAAGGTATGCAGGTTGAGCAACTCGAGGAATTCCTGCTTACCAGGAATTTACGTTACGAAGTAAATGACTCATCCTATACAGAAAAATATCCTCCGCTCACAGTGTTAAAACAATACCCTGTAGCGGGATCGCAAGTGAAGGAAAACAGGGTTATTTACATTTCCATTAACCGAATTACACCACCCACCGTACCAATGCCGAATCTGGTTGACGGGTCACTTGTGAATGCTGAAGTTCAGCTAAAAAGCAATGAATTAAAACGTGGACGAATTCAGTTAGTCCGTGGCCCCTTCATGCACGTTGTAAAGGAAATGAAGTTCAACGGTGAAAAAATTGAACCCGGAACCCGGATCACGAAAGGCTCTGTTATTGATTTGATTGTATACGATGGTGGCAGCGATTCACTTCCTTGCCCATATGTTGTTGACCAAGCGTTAGAAGATGCCAAGGTTGCTATTTTTGGGTCAAACCTGAACCTTGACGTTGAAGTTGTTGGTGACACCCTGGGCGCTGAAGAAGTTGTTATTCTGAAACAAAAGCCCGAGGCTAATGAAAATATCAGGGTAGGTGATATCGTTAAAGTATGGGTCGGTAAGAAAGGTACCACCCTTCCGGAAGATTTAGAGATTGAAGAACAGAATTAAGCGTTGTGCAAAAAATCAAACTGTATCTTGTTGCTCTTGGATGTGCATGGGCTGTAGTAGCAGAGGCGCAGTTAGCTGAATTCCCACTGGAAAAAAGACCCGACAGCAAAAAAAAATCATCTGCACGAACTCAGGCTGTAATGCCTGTTTCATTACCCTTCTGGGATGACTTCTCTTTTACCGATCAAAGTCATGCTGTTGATTCGCTTTGGTTGTTTAACGAACAGGTATTTGTGAGCAGCGGACAAGCTATCAATACACCTACGCTGAACGTAGCAACCTTTGACGGGTTAGACAAAGATGGTATACCGTACAACCCAAGTCCCAGTGGCAATCTTGAGTTCGGCTACCAGGATACGCTAACGTCACAACCAATTAAAATGACCGAAGTGGACCTCCCCTTTCGAAACAACGTATTCCTGAGTTTCTTTTATCAGGGCGGTGGGAACGGTGAGCCTCCGGATCCAAACGATTTTTTACGCCTGGATTTCAAAAACAATTCCGATGTGTGGGAGACAATTCTTACGCTTCGCGCGGATGGTGATTTTAATCCGTCCATATTTTACGACACATTGGTTCGTATTAACCAGAACCAATTCTACCACGATGAGTTTCAATTCCGATTCATATCCTTCGGAAGAAAATCGGGACGATATGATTCGTGGAACCTCGACTATGTTTATCTCAATGTACGGAACTCGTATGACATGAATACGTCTATCTCGGATCGTGCCATGACCAAACCATTTACGTCTGTTCTGGGGGAGTATTTCTCAGTTCCATACAATCACTTTATCTCCGATCCAGCAGAAAATTTCACCAAGCCCTACTTCGAGTTAAATAATCTGAAAGACACCACATTTGCACAGGTTGTCAACTACACTTCCTATTTTAAAATTACCAACTACACCAGTGGTACCGGTACCGATTCATTTAACGGAGTGCTCGATTTTGAAGAAGGCATTGGCGCATTGCCCAGTCTTTCCCGGTCTACCTATCAACTCAAAAATTTACCAGCGGTTTCAAATTTTAATCCTGCAGCCGACAGTGCCAGCGTTTCTTTAAAGCTTGGGTTTAACAGCGGTGATAACGATTACGACTACTACAGCCGGTACGAGCCTATTGAGTTTCGGGTGAATGATACCATCATGCACACCTTTAAACTTTCAAATTATTATGCATACGATGATGGCCAGGCAGAATACGCTGCCGGCTTAACGACAGCCGGAAATTATTTAGCCTATCAATTCATCATGAAGACTCACGACAAGGATACACTGAGTGGCGTAAGTTTTCACTTTCCCTACGTAGCGGGTAGCAGTCCATCGAGTATGGACGTTTATATTTTTGATAACCAGCAAGGCAAGCCAGGGAATATTCTTTTCGAACAGAACTTTGAAGTGGTAAGAACGGCCAACAACGAATTTATACATACCAAACTATTCGAAGGCATCATCGTGCAGGACACCTTCTACATCGGTTACCGCGAGCCCGTTTCCGGAAGGGTGCGGATTGGTTTGGATAAGAGTTATGATGCAACGCAGCGCATGTATTTTAAAGCAACCGAGGGAGGTGTTTGGAGTAACAATTGGATCACAGGCAGCATGATGATCCGACCTCATTTTGGTAAACCGGAAATTGTAAATGCGGTTCGTGAAGAAGTTAACCCCGTAGTGTTTTACCCAAATCCGAATACAGGTGAGTTCTACATGAAAGGCCAGGCCGACCATTTACACGTCTTTAACATAACCGGCCAACCCATTGATTTCCGAGTGGAAGAATGGGGCGATCAGAAGAAAATAAGTCTAAGCACTGCATCTTCCGGACTTTACCTTGTCCGATACTTATCATCAGGGAAATTCTTTACAGAGAAAATTATAGTTCGGTAATAATCCTTCCAACTCACCCCAATAACTTTTACTGAAACCTCAACAAGCGTGCTCCCCCTCTCTGCATCATAGAGTTCTAACTCACCCCAATAACTTTTACT
>DASTYM010000143.1:0-9445 GCA_035764995.1 Cyclobacteriaceae bacterium
ACCGCTACTGCTCCCGGGGCAGTTGAACAACAAGCTGGAGTTTTCAATAAAACTTTCTTTGGAGGCATTACCAATGATATGCGATTGAATTCTTCGTTCAGATTTGTGGCTTCAGCTTTTGGAACATCTACAAATTTTGAAAATCCGTTCATTACCAATTATGAAATCCGGAACGAAAGAAATGCCGGGGTTCGTTCCTATGTTGAGTATTCATTACGAAAAAATAAAATCGATTTGACATGGAACACAGGTCTGGAAGGACAATGGGCTGACCAGGAAATTTCGAACTACGATAATAACGCGGGACAGCAGGGATCTCTTCGAGCTGCTGATGATATTAGTATCGATCAAATCTTTTATTTCAGTCGGGTATCAGCCAATATCTATCAGCGTCTTACGGGCGAAATTGCGGTGAGTTTAAATCAATACAAGTATCATTTCAGCGGTTCTGGAACTGCTGGTAGCAGTGCACTAAGAAACGAATGGATGCCACGGGTCGGTGCCAGTTATACCTTTAATGAACATTGGGCAATTCGATTTGTACTCAGCCGAGGTTACTCACCTCCTTCTGTCGCGGAGATAAGGCCTTCGGGGGGTATGATTAACAATCAGCTGCAAGCAGAGTGGGGCTGGAATCGGGAAGCAGGTATACGTTTTTCCACATTGGATAATAGATTGCAGGTTGATGGTTCTGTTTTCAGATTTGATTTAAAGAATGCAATTGTTCGTAGAACTGATGTTGAGGACCAGGAATATTTCACAAATGCAGGCGGCACAAAACAAACTGGTGTAGAATGCTTTGTCCTTGCGTGGCTCATCCCTAGAACTCAGTCCGGGGTAATCCATGGATTGAGATTGAACCTCAGTTTTACGTACAACCATTTTGTATTTGATCAATATGCAGATGCAAGTGAAGATTATTCCGGCAACTGGTTAACAGGCGTTCCAAAAAATGTTGGTATTGGAGGTGTAACTGTCTACTTGCCTAAAAAAATCTTTTTTTCCATCCAGTCAAACCTGACATCGCGACTTCCATTGAATGATGCTAACAGCGTTTATACGGAAAAGTATCACTTACTACAGGCGAGAATTCAGTGGCAACCCGTGCAAACACCAAAACTTAGAATGGATGCATTTGCCGGGGCCGACAATTTGCTGAATCAAAAATATAGTTTGGGGAATGACATTAATGCCTTTGGCGGACGCTACTATAATGCAGCTCCCGAACGAAATTTTTATGCAGGAATAGAAATTGGTTTACAATATAGAGAAAAAGAATAGCCACTGATCAACTGGGTAACTAAAATGGAATGAATTCGTATGACGAAGTGGTACACTTGAAGAGTGTTTCAAGACAATCTGGTAAAATTATGATTTAAAAGTGGTGACATAGTATAAAATTGATTCATGAACTCCACCCGTAGAATCGGCTTACTGTTAGCGTTGGTATTTTTATTGCCTGCATTGTTTTTTTCAGTGTATGAGCTGTCCTCGCTTAACAAGGATGAAAAAATGATCGAGGATATCTATTCCAAACAATTGGAAGCGATTCTTTTCTCAGTTAACCAGTACTCTGATGATATCCTTGGAAACTGGGTCTCCAAAATTGAAACCAGTTTGTACGAGCATCCAGCTGAAGACTCGATTCCAGGTAAAATGAAAGACTTGCTCCAATTGAACGGTGCGCTACGCGGAGTTTTCATGATCGATACAGTCGATCGTAAAGCAGTAATGAGAACCTTTTCTTTAGAACGCCTTTCTCAGGATCTGCTGAGTCAAACTGAATCTTCCCTCCCCGACTCTACTGTTCAACAACTTCTTTCTTACAAAAAAAGTGGCTTTCAAAAAATCCAACGGCTGAATATTCCTCCTGCGCTGCCAGGGAACCTTCATGGAATGATTTGTATTCTGGAAACCGGGCCTAAACAATTTCGGGTTACCGGTCTATATATTGACGCAGAACTATTCTTAGAGGATATCGTGGGCCCTCGCCTGCAGACTATCTCGCGAGATCAATTTATACTATCGGTTCTAACCCGCGGTAGTGATTCAACCGTGTACACGACCCAAACGGAATTACAACAGGAAGACCAATTGAATCAGGGAACTCAACAACCTGCAGAAGCCCTTACCAAAGAGCTTTGGGTCTTCCCTGATTACCTGCTTGGAATCCGAACCACTGGAAATACATTACAGGAACTTGTGCGTGAAAGAACCAGGACTAATTTGTTATTGCTGGTCGGTCTTGACATTATTTTAATTGTTGCTGTTGTTCTTGTATTTCGAAATCTCAAAAAAGAAGTTGATTTAGCACAAAAGAAATCTGATTTCATATCGAATGTTTCTCATGAAATTCGCACGCCACTGTCGCTCATCAGCATGTTTTCTGAAACGCTTGAAATGGATCGGGTTCCAACAGAAGAAAAGAAACATGAATACTACCAGATCATCAGCAAGGAAGCGCACCGCCTGACCGGTATCGTAAATAAGATCCTGAATTTCAGTCAGACCGAGGCTAACAAGAAAACAATTCATTTCGAACGGCTTAATCTCACAGGAGAAATTAAAAGCATTTTAGAAACCTATGATTTCCACCTGAGCAACAAGGGGTTTGAATACACGTTAGCAGCGCAAGGTGATTGGTGGATTAAGGGCGACAAGGAAGCAGTAACTGAATGCATCATTAATTTGATTGACAATGCAATGAAATACAGCCCCGATAAAAAACGAATTGAGATAACTACAGGAACCGAAAATGGATTTGCCTATATCAGCTTTCGGGATTTTGGCGTTGGCATTTCCAAAAAAGATCTGAAATATATTTTCGATAAATTTTACAGGGTTTCGAGCGGGAATCTGGCCAAAAGTCGGGGTACCGGTTTAGGGTTGTCGCTGGTTAAACAATTGATGGACGCTCAGAAAGGAAAAATTACAGTTGACAGTGAAATTGGAAAAGGGTCAACCTTCACGTTATACTTTCCGTTGGATTAACCTGTTGAGATGATGCCTACTATTTTAATTATAGAAGATGAGCCGGCCATGCAACTCGGCCTTAAAGATAACCTGGCAATAGAAGGTTATCAGGTTGATATTGAAAGTGATGGTGAGTCGGGTCTGCATAAAATTAAGACAGGAGGTTATGACCTCATCCTGTTGGATGTCATGCTTCCTAAGCTCTCTGGTTTTGATGTATGCAAAGCTGCCCGCTTAGCAGGTAATACCTCCCCTATTATTCTTCTGACAGCCCGGGGAGAAGAAATCGATAAGGTTTTAGGGCTTGAACTTGGAGCTGACGATTACATTACAAAACCTTTTAGCGTGCGCGAATTGCTTGCCCGAATCAAGGCAATTCTCAGGAGAAATCGGTCGCGTGGCAACAGCAAAAACGAGTTGATCGTAATCGGGAATCTTCAGGTAGATTTCGATAGTTTCTTCGCAAAAAATCATGACACTGAAATAAAACTGTCGCATAAGGAATTTGAAATACTCTTGTATCTCTACAAAAATCGAAACAAAGTAATCAGCCGCTACGATCTTTTGGAAAAGGTTTGGGGATATGAAGAGGAAATTACAACGCGCACTGTCGATAATTTCATTGCCCGCCTTCGTCAAAAAGTTGAATTAAATTCTAACCATCCTCGCGTAATCCTTACGGTTCATGGTTCGGGTTATAAAATGGTAGTCTAAACCATCTTCCCCTACGAACTTCTCCCCTTTTGTATCGTATTGATGCTGAAGTTGGATTGTTACAACTTGTTACAATCGTTTACCTCACGATGACATCCTACACACCAGGTCAGTCGTTCTTTACAGTGTTATTGCTAAACACTAAAAAAAACACCGATATGAAAATCAAAAAAATTGTCCTCTCTCTAGGAATGCTTCTATTTGTTGGAGGCACCTTGTTTGCTCAGGCACTCGATGAATCGCGGGTAAAATTTTTACCAACTAAAGACAACGGCATTATTAAGCTTCACTATGCCATGGATTTAACAGGACCACTGAAAGTAACATTTTTCACAAAAGACGGCATCGTTGGTGGCGATAAAATTAAAGGGGCCCATTTTCCTGTGGGGGTTTCAAAACGATACAATGTTACTAGCATCAATGACCAGGATTTCTGGGTTGTGATCAGCTCGTCCGCTGGAACCCTTACCTACCGAATCGTGACTTCACAAGACAAGCAAACCTTCACGTCATATTTTGAAGATATTACGCCCAAGCCGGTTTTGGCAGAAGCGAGCAAGTAACCCTGTGTTAGGGTAGTAGGGAATTGGGTGGATGAGACGCATTCACCCTTTTCTTTAAACATTTGTATTTTTGTAAAAAGGGTCTACCGTTGAAACGCTTTAAAACCTTATTTCTTTCTTGTATACTCATTTCGAATACCGTGCTTTCGCAGTCGATCAACTTAACCGGCCTGTGGAAATTTCACATCGGTGATGATGCAGCATGGTCCTCAAAAAATTTCGATGATTCCAATTGGGAAACCATTCGGGTTCCCGCAGCCTGGGAAGATGAAGGCTTCAATGGGTACGATGGGTTCGCCTGGTATCGTATCAAGTTCGATGGCAAAAAACTTAATAAAGAAGCGGTTCATTATCTGAATCTTGGTTTTATTGATGACGCAGATGAAGCCTATCTTAACGATAAGTTGATCGGGTTCTCGGGACAATGTCCTCCTAAATTCAAAACTGCCTACAATAACGAGCGCAATTACATTTTACCTTCGATGTACATAAATTTTACTGGGGAAAATACAATTGCTGTTCGGGTGTTTGATGGAATGCACCGGGGTGGAATTGTTGATGGTACTGTAGGAATCTATCGTGTAGATGAGGGTGCGAAGTTGGTGGTTAATCTGACAGGAATCTGGTCATTTGCTAAAAGTAAGAATGGTGAGCGCATCACAAGCTCAAATGCGTGGGAGAAAATAATGGCCCCGGGAGCGTGGGAACATCAGGGTCACTCGAAATACGATGGCTTTGCATGGTATAAACGTACGTTTACTGTTCCGGCTAACATTCCTAATGAGCAACTGGTGCTGATGTTGGGTAAGATAGATGATTTCGATAAAGTCTACCTCAACGGGAAGTTAATAGGAAGTACAAATGACAAAGAATCATATGGAAGCAGTCACTCCTTTGAAATCAGCAGGGTATATGATATCCCGCAGGAATTGTTAAAAAGAACCGGCACAAATACAATTGAAGTGCTGGTACAAGATATAGGTAATATTGGAGGCATTTACGAAGGCGTTATCGGTATTGCGACCAAATCCAGTTATAAGAAACTGCTCGATCGGTAGTGTTGGCAGTAGGCAATGGTCATGAATCATTAGGTTAAAGTATGAGTTGCGAGTTTTGCCAACTGCTTTTGCCGACTGCCTACTAACCTCACAAACTATCCTTCGCGATCACACTCCAATCGCTTTTGCCGTGACCTTTGGCAATCCATTCATCCATCACTGCAGCAACTGCAGGAACGATCGTTAGATTTATTCCGCCCTCATGTGCTGCAGATAACATCAGTCCTGCATCTTTTCGCGCCATATTTAATTCCCATGATGGCCCGTTAAATTGAGCATCTGTAATTCTCTTTAAGCGTGCAGGCACCATAGCGCCAGGGTTCCAGTTATTGAAAAGTTGATGCAATTCTGACGAATGGATTCCATGAACCTTCGCCAGGGCAAGTGCATCGGCAAGACCTGCTGTAAGACTTAACAGGAATAAATTTCCTGACAGTTTTATAGCGGCCGCCTTACCTTCTTCATCACCAAAATTCATCAACTTACCTGTCATTGCTGCCAACATCGCTTCACACTTTTTAATGACTGACTGATCTCCTGAAACAAGTATACAACCGGTGCTTTCCAATGCGTTCTGTGGTCCCATAAAAACGGGTGCATGCAAATAGGTAAAGCCTTTGCTCTTCCAATGAGTGGTTCTCTGTTTAGCTCCTGCAACTGAAGTAGTTGTGTGGTCAATGATGATGGCTCCCTGTTTCAGACCTTTAGCAGCACGTTCGAGCACTTCGTCAACCGTTGTGTCGTCCTTTAATGTAAGATGAACGATGTCTGCGTTCTGCACCGCATCTTCAACATGCGTGAAGGCTTTTGCACCGTATTGCTCCAATGCTTTTGCTTTTGACGCGGTCCGGTTCCAAACCTGTACAGTATCTCCTTTCTTCAGCATCGCTTTAACGAAATTGGAACCGAGCAACCCCATTCCTAAAAAGGCTTTTATCATATCTTTGTTTTTATAACGTTACAACAGCAAAGTAAAACTGAAAATTCAACTTTTCGCTAACCGCCTAAAAAAATGCCTACCCCCCGTGAAATAGAGTCTCAACTCACTGCTTTTTTTGAGAAGGAATTGATTTCTAAAATCATGGAGGTCTCAGCTGTAGTGAATTTCAATGCAGGGGATGAAATCATTCGGGAAGGTCAATACATGAAGACCGTGCCGTTACTGCTGCGGGGCCTGGTGAAAGTCTTTACCCGCAATGAAGACAAGGAACTCCTGCTCTATTACATTCAGCCGCTGCAAAGCTGTGTGATGACGTTTAATTCCAGCTTGAAAGCAGAAAAAAGTAAGGCTTTAGCAGTTGCCGAAGAAGACAGCACGATCCTTTTAATTCCGTCAGATAAAATTTCGAAGTGGATACAGGAATACCCTAAACTTAACCAACTTTTCTACGATGAGTTTGAGCATCGCTATCTGGATCTTCTGGAAACCGTTCAGGAACTTGTGTTTGACCGGCTCGATAAACGCCTCTACAAATTCCTGAAAGAAAAAGCACAAATCAGCGGAAAAAACCCTTTAAACATATCGCACCAAAAGATTGCCAGCGAGTTAGGTTCTTCGCGTGAGGTAATCACCCGGGTTTTAAAGAAACTGGAAAAAGAAAAAAAGATTGAACAGCACAATCGAGCCATTCGGGTGTTGTGACCTGTGACTCAGGTCACTGAATCGAATTCATTTAAGGTTTAGTTTTGTTCTAAACGACTCAAAATGAAGGATTTCCCCACATTAAAAGCTTTAATTCTTATAGCTCTCCTATTCGCTTGTAATTCAGGAAATAAGAACCAGGAACTAAAAGAGGTTGATGAATTACAACTTAAACAGGGAGAGATCGTTTCCTGCGGATCACAAGACAAGGAATTTGGAGTCGTGAATTTCACGATGGCATGCAATGACCAGATGAAAGGTAATTTCAATATTGCACTGGAATTGCTGCACTCATTTGAATATGATGAATCTGAAAAAGCTTTTGCTAAAATAATACACCAGTCACCGGCATGTGCGATGGCTTATTGGGGCATAGCGATGTGCAGCTTCCACCCTCTTTGGGAACCTCCCACAGAATCGGATCTAAAAAAAGGATCGAAGGCTATTGAGATTGCAACTTCAATCCGCAATAAATCAGATAAGGAAGAAGCCTACATCGCAGCCGTGGATGCTTACTATCACGACTGGAGCACAACTGATCACAAAACACGCAGCATTAATTTTGAGAAGGCTATGGAGCAATTGTATCAGCGGTATCCGGATGATCATGAAGCTGCGATCGTTTATGCATTGTCATTGGTGGGTGCTGCAAATCCCTCAGACAAGACCTATGCAAAACAGAAAAAAGCGGGCGAGCTGCTGAATGCCTTGTATGCTCAAGCCCCTAATCACCCTGGCATTATTCATTACCTCATTCATGCTTATGATTATCCAAACATTGCCACGCTAGGGTTACCAGCTGCCCGCAGGTATGCTGATGTGGCACCCTCGTCAGCACACGCACTACACATGCCTTCGCATATTTTTACGCGCCTGGGCTTTTGGGATGACTGCATTAATTCAAACACCTCATCAGTGTCCGCTGCAAAATGTTATGCTGAAGCAGCCGGGATCAACGGGCATTGGGATGAGGAACTTCACGGCATCGATTATATAGTCTATGCTCATTTGCAGAAAGCAGAAAACAAACAGGCACAACAGCAATGGGATTACCTAAAAACAATCCGTGAAGTTTACCCGATTAACTTTAAAGTAGCTTATGCCTTCGCGGCCATTCCTTCACGGTATGTTCTTGAAAATAAAATGTGGAAAGAAGCGGCTCAGTTAACCATCTCCCCTTCCGATTTTCCATGGGAGAAATTCCAGTGGCAAAAGGCCATCTTTCATTTTACGAACCTTTTGGGATTCGTACACACTGACGATTTGAAAGACGCGAACTTCGCGTTAACAGAATTAAAAAACATCCATGAGAATTTATTGAAGCAAAAGGATTCCTACAAAGCAACTCAGGTAATGATACAAATCAACACCGGCCAGGCCTGGATTGCATGGAAATCTGGGAAGAACAATGAAGCTGTTCGTCTCATGCAGGAGGCCGCTGACCTGGAGGACGGAACAGAAAAACATCCTGTTACTCCTGGCCCAGTAATACCTGCCCGAGAGTTGCTGGGTGATCTCTTAATGGAAATGAATAATCCTTCCGAAGCCCTTCTCGCCTACGAATCAGATCTCAACACACAACCTAACCGGTTTAACGGGTTGTATGGTGCAGCAATGGCAAGCAAAAAAAATAATGACATGGCAAAAGCAACACTTTATTTCCAGCAGCTGATGGCGCTTGCTAATTCAAAGGATGCCAATAGACCCGAGCTTCTTGAGGCTCGGGCGTTTTTAAAAAAGAAATAATTCGACAACCAGAAGTTATTTCAGAGTGATAACGCTCTCGTTAACCAGTAATTTAATAATGGCAAATGTTGAAAGATTGATCACCCGGTTCATGTGGTCGATATCGAGTTTCTCCCACTCATCATCCTCATGGTGGTAATATTCATAATTTTTAAAATCGAACGTGGATACCGTATGGGCAGGTATGTTGAATTGTTTATAGAATGGATAATTGTCTGATCGTTTGAATAGCTGATAGGGCTCTTCCTCAGGCAAGAACTCTATAAAATTGGTCTTTACAGCTTCGTTAACTTGTTGTGCAAAGTCCGATAGTTTATAGCCCGTAACATAAACTTTGTCCTTACCGGAAGTGAGTTGCTTACCGATCATTTCAAAGGCTATAACATATTTCAGGTTTACGTTTTCTTTCTTAAGACGCTCAGCCAAATGAGCTGAGCCTACCAGCCCGTCTTCTTCACCGGTAAACAAAGAAACTATCACATTTTTACTCAATGAATATTTACTGAGGAATTTGGCAATTTGTAGAACTGCCGTAACCCCGCTGGCGTCATCATTGGCACCATTGAATACGGAATCCGTTTTTGAGGAAGCTTTTCCAATATGATCCAGGTGAGCACCAATTAATACGTATTCTTTGTTCTTGTCGTTGCCGATCATGCCAACGATGTTATAGGCATGCCTGCTGCCAAGAAGCAGTGAGTCTCTATAACTGGATTTAAAATATGGTTTTACGCCTGCCTTTTTAAGTA
>DASTYM010000144.1:0-4302 GCA_035764995.1 Cyclobacteriaceae bacterium
AAATCAAGTACTGAAAACTGAACTTGGAAATTAACCTTGTCTCTTGATTCAATGACTAAAATATTCCTTTTCGGAACAGCCAACGTTGCCCAAATAGTACCCGGGAAGGAGTGCGAAAACTTAATTTGTGGAGTAGCGGACAAGTTGATTAATGGTTAATTTTATGCGTATTTACCATGTCAATGACTGAATTCAAACAATGAATCGATTTCTTTTAGTATTAATTCTGTTTGCACCGGTTGGGAATTTATTCGCACAAAAAACAAAGGTGATGGTAATGGAGATCAAAAGTGAAATTGATCCCCGAACCAACCGTTATGTAGAATTGGCGCTCAGTCATGCAGAACAAACCAAAGCGGATATTGTCATTATAGAAATGGATACTTACGGTGGACTGGTAACCGATGCGAAAGAAATTGTTGACAAGATCATGGATTTCAAAAAACCGGTTTGGGTGTATATCAACTCAGATGCGGCCTCCGCAGGTGCTTTGATTTCAATTGCATGTGATAGTATATACATGTCACCGGGTGCCAGTATTGGAGCAGCTACTGTGGTAGATGAAAAAGGAGATAAAGCTCCTGATAAGTATCAATCATATATGAGATCTATTATGCGATCAACTGCAGAAGAAAATGGTCGTGACCCCCGTATCGCTGAAGGTATGGTTGACGAAACCTTTGCGATTAAAGGCATTAAAGAAGAAGGACAGGTGATTACTTTTTCAACATCAGAAGCGTTGAAAAATGGTTTCTGTGAAGCAAAGGTTGAATCGATAAATGAAATTCTTGCGCTCAATCGCGTTGCAGATTTTGAACTAGATCGCTTTGAGTTGAGCACGACAGATAAAATTATTTCCGTTTTCATCAATCCATTTATCAGCGGAATTCTGATACTGATCATTGTTGGTGGAATATATTTCGAGATGCAATCACCAGGTATCGGATTTGCACTTCTTGCTTCTATTGTGGCGATGATTTTGTACCTGGTTCCGTATTACCTGAATGGATTGGCAGATAACTGGGAAATTGTTTCGTTATTCATTGGATTGATTCTTCTGGGAGTTGAGATTTTTGTGATACCGGGATTTGGGATTGCCGGAATTGCCGGCATCACTTTAACATTAGGCTCATTGCTGTTGGTCATGGTCAACAATAATGTTTTTGATTTCGAGTTTGTACCTGCTAATAGTTTACTGGTAGCGTTTGCAGCCACTTTTGGCGGACTGTTGGGAGCAATGGTCCTGATGTTCGCTATAGGCGGTCGGCTTGCAGAGTCCAAATTCTTCAAAAGAATAGCCCTAACTGAAACCCAGGACCGACAGCAAGGCTATACATCGAGTTTCATCAAAGAAGATTTAAAGGGGAAACGAGGGGTCGCCCAAACCGTATTGCGCCCCGGAGGAAAAATAATGATTGAAGGCCAGCTTTACGATGCTTATACACGTGGTGAGTACATTGAGAAAGGTCAGCAAATTGAAGTTATTGAAGAAGAAACAACTTCTTTGAGAGTTAAAGCCGTCTGAATTATGATTAACCTGATTCAATGATTATGATTAAGGAGGAGTACAAATATTCTGAGTTGACGGGTAAGATCATTGGGTGTGCAATGGAAGTTCATAGAGTACTAGGAAATGGGTTTCAGGCCTGCCTGCCGAAGGGCAGTACGGCCCGCAGGCAGGAGGTTATCTATCAAAGAGCTCTTGCTTTGGAGCTGGGTGCACAGAATATTGAGTATGCAAGAGAATTTGAAATGCCTATTCAATACAAAGAGAATCATATTGGCACAAGAAGAGTCGACTTCCTTGTCGAAGAGAAAATTTCGGTAGAAATAAAAGCAGTAATTAAACCTGAAGACGTACATCTTGCCCAAGCAATAAATTATCTTGAAGCATATAACTTAGAGGCCGGATTACTACTAAATTTCGGTTCTAAGAGTCTGGAGTTCAAAAGAGTGATCAATTCCAAGTTCAAATCAGCGAAATCATTCAATCAGCTTAATCAAAGTTCCAGATGATTTTAGCAGTAATACCTGCCCGCTACGCTTCTACCCGCTTCCCTGCGAAACCTCTCGCTGACCTCGGAGGTAAATCAATGATTCAGCGTGTTTATGAACAAGTGAAGAAATCTAAACTTGTTGCAGAGACTATTGTGGCAACTGATCATGTTGAAATTTTTAATCATATAAAAAAATTCGGTGGCAATGTATGCATGACTAAAGAAAGTCATGCGAGTGGAACCGATCGTTGCTTTGAAGCACTAACGCTTCAACAAAAAGAGTTTTCATACGTGATTAACATTCAGGGTGACGAACCCTTTATTCAACCTGAACAAATTGATTTGCTGGCGAAGTTGCTTGACGGAAATGCTGAGATAGCAACACTTGTAAAGAAAATTGAAGACCAGGAACACTTGTTCAATCCAAATATGGTGAAGGCTGTCGTTTCGAAAGATAAGAATGCAATTTACTTTAGTCGATCGCCCATTCCCCACATCAGGAACACGAAAGAAAGTGATTGGTTATCGAAGCACACTTTCTTTAAGCATATTGGTATGTATGCCTATCGCAGTGATATCCTTAAACAACTTACTGCATTGCCAATTTCAAGCCTTGAAAAAGCAGAATCATTAGAACAGCTTCGTTGGCTTGAAAACGGTTTTAAAATTTCAGTTGCGGAAACTCAAACAGAAACCATCGGCATAGATACACCTGAGGATTTAAAGAAAGCCTTTTCTTATCTAAAAACTATTCGCTCACAGGTTTGAGATGTAATTTCTCAATCGCAAACTTCTCGATTTCCCGATAAACACCAGGCACATCTTTTGAAACCAAAGATGAACCAATAACGTGTGCACCTGCGTTAGGCATCGCGACTGTTACTTTCAAAGAATCGGGAGTTGCCAACGTTTTATTCATTTCTAGCATTGCCGCAACACTCACTTCAGGGTCTTGCTCTTCTTCATTCTTATAATAGTAAAGCGTTAACGAGGGTTGTTTTATTTTTGAAAAGGTCTCTTTGTTCATAGAACTTTCAACCAACTCCTCGAGTTGAACAAGCGACTCCAGCCTGTACTTACTATTCCAATATTTAGCCCTTTCTGGATCTGGAACCCATTCTCTATAGTTTCCACCCATCACGCTTCTCGCAATTTGCAATCCCCACGGATTATTTAATAAGAAAGCCGCTGGATCCTTTAGAGCGATATTGGGGGAAAGGTTAATGATCGCATAAACATCGTCAGGATAATCGGCAGCCATCATAACAGCTGTGGTACCGCCTGTAGACGTACTCATCAGAATTATCTTATCGCCAATAACTTTTCCGATTGCAAGTGCTTCCTTCGAACTCTCCCAAAAACGATCTGCAGTAAATTGGAGTAATGATTCTGTTGTATCGATCCCATGATCGGCTAAACGCGAGAGATACAAATTGCAACCGAACTCTTTCGCGAAATCGCGATGGATTGGATCACCCTCCATCTGACTTGCCGAAAATCCGTGCAAGTAAACAACAGCGTATTCTGTTTTTCTTTTTGAGGAATCTGCCCAAACTATTCGTGCTTCATTGTTGGGCTTAATCTTGTGCTTGCTCTCGTTCTGCGAAATATATTGCTCCAAGGCCGCTGGTTCGGAGGGTACAGTCGGCATCACTTTACTAAATACCGGAGCAGCCGGTTTTGATCCTGAGAAGTAAACGATCATCAATAAAACAATGGGAATCGAGATAAAGAGCAATTTCCTTTTCATAAGGGGAATGATTACACACCTAAATAAACGAAAAACGCCTGACATTTCTGCCAGGCGCCTCCACCTATAAACACCTCACCTTACCATGCTGTTGCTTCACAAAAGTCGGTGCGCGTTCCGGAGTAGATATCCCGCACACTATAACTAAACTGAATTTCATTACCATAAACTGTTCCCACACCTTCAATTTCAAATCCATTTACAACCTGTCTCTGAATGGTTATTTTATCATACGAGATGCTGGCCCGTACACGAAGATCCGATCCATAAAAATTATCGATGTAAATCTGGTTCGAATAAGTTGTTGATTTATCAATCCAGATCGTATAGTGTGTGTAATCGTTATACGTTTCGCTATATTCTTCAATTTCATACTGTCCAATGATCCGGTCTCGTTCACTGATTCGTGGCTCGAGATAATAGAACTCGCAGGATGATAATCCAACAAGTAAGAGGAGGTAAAGAAGCTTTTTCATAACCATAGAATTTTAACTCTACCCCCATTAATACAAGTCTAATGCCAATCACTAAAAAGTGCCAAAACACTATCAAAAA
>DASTYM010000145.1:0-3516 GCA_035764995.1 Cyclobacteriaceae bacterium
GGATTTGCATAATTCAGATCGTTATCTGCAATGACACTTGAATTACTACGGTTCCTTTTGAATTGCGCCTGCGCTCCAACCCCAACAAAAAGTAAAAGTAAAATCAGTACAAAATTTCTCATTCAATTAACCGGATTCAATTGTTCACTTGTCTTTCCAAACCTTCTTTCACGCTGCTGATATGCCCAGATGGCCTCGTATAAATTCTCCTTGCGAAAGTCAGGCCACAGCGTGGGTGTTATATATAGCTCAGTATAGGCAATTTGCCATAGTAAAAAGTTAGACACGCGCATTTCACCACTGGTTCGAATGAGCAGTTCGGGGTCAGGAACGCCAGCAGTTTGTAAATACTGTTCAATCAACTTTTCATCAATTTTGTCGTCACTCAGGTTACCCGATTTTACATCCGCCACGATCGATTTAACTGCACGTGTCAGTTCCCAGCGCCCGCTGTAACTGAGGGCTAAAATCAGTTTCAGCCCACTGTTATGTTGGGTCTTATCCTTGGCCCATTGTAAATTTTTCTGGCACTCCACCGGAAGATTAGATGTATCACCTATGGTAATTAGTTTAACCTGGTTGTCCATTAAAGTGCTTATTTCCTGTTTCAGGGTATTAACAAGCAACTCCATCAACCCGTCTATTTCATCTTTTGGTCTGCTCCAGTTTTCGGTTGAAAACGCGTATAGTGTTAGGTATTTAATGCCTATTTCGCCACATCCTTCCGTTACATCACGCACAGCCTGAACGGCATTCCGATGCCCGAAAATGCGTAAGGCACCCTTCTTTTTTGCCCATCGCCCGTTACCGTCCATGATAACGGCTATGTGACGGGGCAGATTATTGAAATCAATATGTTCTTTAAATGAAGCCAAGGGGGGCAAAATTAGCTTTTTTTCAACAAAAGCAGTCGCAGATAACTTGCTTATTTATAAGGATTTGTCGGGCAAGGGATATCGTAAAAAGTACGGGTAAAGGTAATGCCGACAAAAAAGTAATTGTCGTAATCGTTGGGGTTTCCGTACTGATAATTTTTTTGGGTCTGATCCGTGAAATCAGAGATATTATCAAGGTAATCGAAAAATGTTTTTCGCACTCCGATTTCAAGTGCGGCATACCATTTTGGATTGAGGATATATTTAAAACCTCCTCCAAAAGGAATTGCGCCCTGAATGTTGCTGTACTCTGCAGGCTTCGATTCGTTTCCTGAAATCCCGAAGAGACCAAGTCCTGCAAAAAGATAAGGTGTGTAACGCATCGGTCGCTTGTCGTCACGCCAGTTCAAAAAGTGATATTCAAACCCCAATGATCCTTCAAAAAGAAAAATATCGAAAGAAGCGTTGCGCTGAGTCGCAAATGCATCGATAGGTTTTTCACTGGCACCCAATTTTCCGGCCGTGATGGTGGCCCTGAAGCTGACGACCTTGCTCAGGTTTGACCGATAGAAAACGGTAGCTGCCGGTTTCGAATATTTGAAGTTATAGGTTCTGACGAGGTCACCGGTGTAATTGAAGGTACCGATGCCAAAACCAAGCTCGGACCGTTGTGCCTGCACCGTTTTGCATACACAAAAGAATGCTACAACGATCAGAACCTTCTTAAGCATTATCTGAATTTAGCTCTGTGAAAAGTTTTCCCCAGGATATAGGTAGCGCGAATAGTGGTGAGCATATAGATGTCTTTATCCTGGCTATTGCCACGGAGATTGCCCCGGTCATCACCGCCCACACCTGCATTTTCTTCACCATAGCCATTTAACACATTGTAAGTTTGTCCATCGCGTCCAACATAGGAACGGTTTGGGGTTGCTACTTCATTTGTCCGGTACGACATTGCCCTTGCCAATGCATCATTTTCAAACACACCCAGGTCAACATAATTTCCGCTAACATCATCAAGGTAATCTGTAAATGTATACCGGAAACCATATTCCAAAGCAAGATCAATTACTTCATTTACCCTAAAACGAACTCCTAAACCAAATGGTATTGCGAACTGAATTAATTTATAAGGTTTTACACCATAGTTTACATCTGTAGAAAGCAGGTTAGCATGTTGACCTTCAGTTCCCAGTGGTTGAAGATCCACCCATTCTCCTTTTTTACCGGTTGGATTTCCGGCTGCATCAAACTCGGGTGCCTGTGCTTGAGGATTGTGATGGAAAACAGCAAGGCCAGCGTAAACATAGGGCGTCCATTTTACCCGGCTTATGTATGTCGACTGATTTTCAAATAAATCCACCTGGCCAACTGCAGATAGTTCCTTGATGCGGTTACGAAACGACAAATTCCTGTTGTAGCGAAAAATACCATTTTCATCATCGGGGTCTGCAGACTCATGATCTGATCCAGTGATACCACCATAAGTAAAACTTCCTACTAATTGATAGCGTGGACCAAACCGGTGAACATAGGAAACACCAATGGCTGGTTTTGTTTGACTCAGATCAGTACTGAGGGCACCAGGTTTAGGCGATAAATCGCCATAATAGCTGAATGCATTCAGGGTTATACCAACGGCACTGTAAGTTTTATTTTTATCAAAACCGGATTTGCGGCCCTTATAGGCACCGATTTTCTTATTGTTTTTCTTAATACTTCTGCGGTTCATTTGGCCGTAAACATCGTGGCCGACACCCGCGAGGAACACGATAGCAACTACTAGACACACTAAATTTCTCATCACGCTAAGTATTTCTGGATCAAGGAACTACAAATGTAATTAAAAAATCAATTCCTAATATCGAGACCCCAATTAAGCTTTTGCCGAAGGGTTTTAAAGTAATGCTGCCCTTCCAGCAGAATGAGGTTAACTTTAAAGTCCTCCTTCACCACTTTTAATTTAACGGAGTCGTCAACCACGGCAACCCGCGAGTCGAGCGTGACCAGAAATTTCTTGCTGCGTCCTTCAACTTTAAAGGATATCTCTGAATTATCGGAAACGACAATGGGCCGAACTGTAAGATTATGCGGGCTGACCGGTGTAATGACAAAATTCCCGGATCGCGGAAACACCAGCGGGCCACCACAACTGAGAGCATACCCGGTTGAGCCGGTTGGAGTAGAAACAATAATGCCATCGGCCCAGTAAGAATTTAATAACTCGCCATCGATGTAGGTGTGCACGGTAATCATGGATGAAGAATCTTTCTTTACCAGGGTAAAGTCATTAAGCGCAAAATTGAGGTTTCCAAAAAGTTTTTCATTTGACTCCAGGCGTAATACCGCACGCTTATCAAGTGTGTAGGCTCTGCGTAAAAGTTTCTGCAGCGATTCTTCTATATCTTCTTTGCTGATGGTTGCAAGAAATCCGAGGCGACCCGTGTTAATACCCAGGATAGGCGTTTCATCTCTTCTTACATGCGTTACTGATTCAAGCAACGTTCCATCACCACCGATACTTAAAAGCGCATCTAATTTATTGAGCCTGTCACCAGGTTCGTAAGTGTTCCACTTGAATTTTTTGAAACTGCCGGCCTTGAGATACTTTTCGAATTTTGTTGAGATGAAAAGCTCA
>DASTYM010000146.1:0-9567 GCA_035764995.1 Cyclobacteriaceae bacterium
ATAATTTGGATTGGGGAATACAACAGGGGTTCCACCGAAAGTCACAGACGCGGTAAGGGTTCCTGTAAATGTGCTTGCTGCCAAGGCTGGGTTACAAATTCCGTTCGGGGTTGGAGTCAGTGTAACAACGGGATTGTTGATGGTTTCAGTTACCACTCCATCTTCAATATCGGAACATTGATTTACATTGGTTGCAAGCACCCGATACGCCTGACCTCCGCCCTTAACTTTCTCAGCGATGCTTCCGTTTACACCGGAAACCGTAGTGTGCGCGTTGATTGGTAAGGTGTTTTGCTCATCAAACCATTCAAACGTCCAATCGGAAGCAGGTTGTAGAACTCCGTTAATTCTTACTGATGCTTGCAAACGTCCATTTGGATTTGCAGGATCACAAGAAGTTTGCGGTGCGAGTTCAGTAATGGATACAACAGGAGTTACACGCTGGTCCGTCACTTGAACAATGCCGGTTGGATTTCCTGTACATCCCGTTGCAATTTCGGTAATGGTAACTTCGTAAAAACCAATGGGTAGTCCGGTTCTGTCGGGTGTGCCCAGATCACCGTGTGCTGGAGGGATTAGACCTCCCCGCTGACCGGCAACGTTGTCATAGTAATACCATTCAAATACATAGTTGGCATCTGGTTGAGGATTGATACCTTTAAAGGCCTCAGCTGTAAGTGTTCCGCTTGACAGATTCGTACAACTTGTTACCGGAGTAGCACTCGCCACCACATCCGGTTCCTGGGTAAAGTCACCAATAGTTCCATCGGCACTGGTTTCGCAGCCGCTTGCTGTATGTCTCACGATGACAGTGTAAGTACCTGATCTCTGACCTATTAACAGCGCACCCGTGGCTCCAGGGATGGGAGCTCCAATATCCTCCCATTGAAACGTATATCCAGAATTACCTCCGGTTACGGAAGCCTGTAGACTACCATTGGCAGGATCGCAATCGGTTTGGTTAGAAATCAATGTAACGTTAACTGTAGGTAATATTCCCGGAGCAGGGTTAATGACGACTTGAGCGGTATCACTACTACAATTCGCGGTTTTATGAACTCCAAATACAGTATACGTTCCATCTGTAATACCGGAATATATCGGTCCGTTAAAGTCGGCACTGGCCAGTGGCCCGACTGCGGTTCCATCAAACCAATAGAAGTCATAGTCGGCAGTGTTTTCAACTCCTCCGCCCATCGGGATGAATGCTCTTGCAGATCCGGTTGGAGGTACTGCACATAATTGATTGGGTGTCACCTCCATTGCTGTGATCGCTACTGGTAACGGTGAGATTCGTATTCCACGGATATTATCATAGTTACATTCCAGGTAAGGAGTGTTCGGAAGTGAAATAGGTATGGATGTACCAGCATCATTCAACACCACAAATAGTGAATCTGATCCGTTGCTGGTAATGGTTTCATCAATAACGAATGGCTGGTTAGTATCCAGATCACTTATTGCAAATGTTAATGTTGTGATTTTATTCGCGCCTGCATATTTAGGATTTGAGTCGTAAAAGGAAACCGGAATATTACCTGAGATAGCAACTTCCCCCCGGTTTGTAATGGTGAACTGAACTTGAAAATCCAAACTTGGACAGGTAGGAGGAATGAAAGTTACGGCTGTAGCATAATCCAGGTCCGGGGCCAGGTAAGCAGGACACCCATTAGTATCAATAAATGGAGATTGATTCAGGAATTTATTTAAAGGACGGATCGGCCCCACAGGGTCACCAGGTCGGCAGGAAGTTGTTGAAAACTGCTTCATGTGAGATTGCTGCAGGATTGGAATGGTCAGGTTGTCGTTCACGTTTACAACAAAGTATCCGTGCTGATTCCATACCCTTCTTGCAGGCACCCACGGTTCCGATTGTGATTTGAAAACGCGAACATGCGAATATCGCGAGTAAGTAGTTGTATTAAAGTTAGCCTGGGCTGCGGCATCATTAAATCCGCACGTTACGCATATCTCTGTCGATCCATCCGCATCAACATCTGCCACTATAGGGTATTCCCTGTTTGTTCGGGAAATACAGGGTTGTGAATTAAAGGTTGACCCATCTGTTCCGTCAATGATGTAAAGGCTCTGTTCATCACGATAGACAATCTCTGATTTTCCGTCACCATTGAAGTCAAAGAGTGTACATCCAGTATAACCTGAAGTTTCTTCTTTAATCGTTTTTCTCCAAAGCCTGGTCATGTCTTCTTTAAGTGCATACAGGTATTTACCCGATACATAAGAAAGATTAAGCTGACCGTCTCCGTCAAGGTCGGCAATGTTAATACGGCCCGTACCATTTTTCCATCCGTCTTCATAGCCACTGTTTGAAGGGGCAGGGGCAATACTTCCATCTTGATCGCTGTATGTACGTAGTATGTTATTCTGAACATCCCAGAAAAATATTGTCGTGTTGTTGGCATGACATCCGGCCGACCCTGATGCGATAACATCCATGTATCCGTCCTGGTTAAAATCGGCCACACTGGTCGCGTTGTAGTCGTTTCGAACAAAATATTCTGGCCTTGAAGCCATGACGGTGAGCGTAGTTGCAGTCGGATTTACATTATAAATCGTTAATCCAATAACCAGTTCAAGATCGCCATCACCATCCATATCCACAGCAACAGGCCCTCCATTTAATCGATTTCCCCAATCGGCTGCAGATAAGGTTGTAGCTCTTAAGCGAGCACCGGTGTGAGCGTTAAATATTTCATCCTTACAGTAAATTTCAACTCTTCCATCTCCGCCAAAATCTGCAAGTCCAAAATTGATGGGGTCATTATTATTTCCAGGCATGGAGGGAGTGCTGTAGAGAAAATTGAGCTGACAATCGTATACATAAATTTTACTCCGTTCTGCAGCCGGTGTACCAAGCCCTGTTCCTGCATTATAGGTTGTGGATGATGTTAAGAAAAATATCTCAGCGCAATTGTCATTGTCAATATTGGCGATGGCCACTTCCCATTCAGGTTCTGCTCCGTTGGCCATAACAGCCTCGTATTTAATGGAACCGCCATTTCCGTTGAGGATTATCAATTTCCTCGTATACTTATTCATCGTAACGATTTCAGGAATTCCATCTCGGTCAAGGTCACCGATTACCATCCTGGAGAAGTGGTTGGTAGTTTCATTATCAGAAGCGAAGTCGAGGTCCATTGTAAATGCCGGGGCCGGAGGTGGCTCTAATGTACAGGTGGCATCATTACCTATAAAGATATCTTCGCAGGCTGCGTTTAAAGCGCAATCGGGATCATAACAGTCTATAAAACCGTCATTGTCATCATCAAGTCCATTGGTACAATCGGTTTCCTGAGCAAATACGCCTGTGCTTACAAATGCACAGACCAGGAGGGGGAGCAACCGTTTCATAAAATTCTTTAGCAGGTTAAGTCTATCGGGTAATTATACTTCTATTTTGGGGATTCTGAGCATTATATTTCCTTCAGTACAGTCAGGTAACTTGGTTTAGGAAAGAATCGCTATGAGTGGAATCTTTTGGCGTTTAATGGAATAAATTTAGGTGTTTTATGCGGATTTTAACGATAAGTTGGTTCTTGTTGCGCAAAAGTTGCACAGTTAAACTGATAAACTCTTTCAAGTTAGTTGTTACCGAAGCCAGCTTTGAGGAATTTAAACTAAGCGCGTATCTTCGTCCCACTAACCTACAGTTTGAATTCTGTGAATAAATTCTATTTCATTTTTTTTACCTCGCTTGCTTGTATCATCCATGAATCAACAGCACAGATATTAATTGGCCCTGTAGCAAATGCTAATATTGGCTGGCCTGTTTACAAAGACAAGGAAATTAAGGATAGATTGAATATTGGGGCCGGCTATGGTTACAACTTTGGCGCAAGCGTTTCTTTCCGTGTACAAAAGAGATTTTTTCTCCAAACCTCAGTTCTTTATTCCCGTAAAGTCAAGACACTCACAGAGAAAAAGGTCGATTCATTCTATGATGCTGATTTTTCGAACAAGCTTAAGCTCAATTATATAGAAATACCCTTACTCTATACGGCCGAATTCAAAGGAAAGCTTGGAAAAAAAAGTAACAAGGAATTTAAATGGTATTTGGGAGTTGGTCCAACCGTAAGTTATTGGTTAGGAGGAAAAGGAGAACTTACCGATGGTGATTTAATCGAAATTAATGTTGGTTCCCTTCCCTATAAAGTTGTTTTTGATAAGAATCAGGAGGATGTGAAGCAGGGTGAGATGAATGTTAACAATCCTAACCGGATTCAACTGGCATTAAACGCTTCTGCCGGATTGATTTTAGAACCTGTTGGCTTTAATAAAATCATGGTAGCGGTGCGATATGAATTTGGTCATAGTTACCTGAGTCCTGATAGCGATGGTTACTTTGGAGGCTTTGATGGCGACTTATATTACCAGGATGAACTTCAAATCAGAATGCACACCTTGAACCTCTCGCTTCAGTATTTTATCGATCTTAAAACGGATCAACGTAATAAGGGTAAGAGCACCATTAAGACTAAAAATGGTCGGTTGAAAAAATAATTGATTATTAATTACAGCCGCAGGCAAACGTTCCGCTCGTCATGATCTCTCCCCCAAAAATAAGCCCGTTATTGGAAGTGATTGCTGTTGAAGTCCATGAACCTGAAACCGTAACGCTTCCTTTAAAAGTCTTCACACCGTTATTGCTATTAAATGTTACCGTACCGGGTACTGTAGTTGCCCCATTAACCGTGAGTGTAACACCACCAATCCTGGCATTTGTTGCTGAGGCTGGTATCGTGAAAGTGCCGTTGATCTGAATAGTTCCTTGAGCGTCATTCCCTTGTATTTGACTGGTTGCGTCCATCGTCAGGTTACCGGTAACCGTAATATCCTGATCATCTCCACCACTTGCCAGGTTTAATATAGCGGCATTCTGCAAACTAAGGCTTCCACCGATGGTAACGATGGCATCATCGTCAGTCAGGTTAAATACACCATTTCCAATAATGGTTGCGCTGCCAAGGACTCCTAGTCTAATGTCGTTATCGTCCATGTTTAAAACTCCGTTCCCGGAAATGCTGAGACCACCACCCACATCGAACGTGCAGTTGTCGCCATTAATATCAAAAGTTCCAACAATAGTCAGGTCACCAGTCATATCCATATCAACGTTGCTGGCATTTTCAACCAGCGTGCCATTGATGACAAGGCTTCCGATATCATTGACGGTTACATCAACATTCGCAGTAACAGTATGACCATTCTGGATAGTGACGGTACCTGCGATGCCGGTAGCATTTTCACCCGGATACCCGAATCCACCTACAGTAGGATCTGCCCAGGCAGCGCCATCCCACCGTTGCCAGCTGGCAGCAGCGTCCCAGTTAAATGTAGCGGCATTGCTTCTGTAATCCCCTGTGGTTTGTGCAGAGGAATAAAATGAAAGGGATGTAGCCAGGAAAAGAATCAGCAGCGATTGTTTGTTCATAGGGATTTTTGACTTTCGTTATACAAAAGTACACGTTTTGTATAAATACAATCTACCATTAATCTGATAGACTGTTGCTTGATCTTATTATCGGCTGGTGGGTAACCAATCTTAATGAGCAAGTATTTCAGTGAAGGCATCCTCCGCCTCCATCAAACCCTGTTCATTGATGGCAGTTAATCTCACTTTTTTAAGTTCATTGATCAGAATGGGGTCGAATTTGGCGGTAACCCGAATATAGTTTTCGGTGAAGCCATGCATCATCCCATTTTCAATATCATTTTCAAATAATACGGTGAATTCGCGATTCACATGATTTTCGTAGAACTTCCTGCGTTTCTTTTCTGAAAGGATGTGAAGCATTTTGGAACGCTCAGCGCGGTCTTTGGGGTTAACAGCTTGATCCATGGTTGCTGCCAATGTGTTGTCACGTTCGGAATATGTAAATACGTGGAGGTAGGAGATATCTAATTCATTCAGGAATTGATATGTCTCGAGAAAATCTTCGTGAGTTTCCCCGGGGAATCCAACAATCACATCTACACCAATACAACAATGCGGCATGATTGATTTTATAGTCTCGACACGGCTTGCGTACAACTCTCGTTGATAACGCCTGCGCATGCGCTTGAGAATTTTGTTTGAACCTGATTGAAGTGGAATATGAAAGTGCGGTACAAATCTTTTCGAACGCGATACGAATTCAATGATCTCGTCTGATAAAAGATTTGGTTCAATCGATGAGATGCGGAAACGGTCAATGCCTGACACTTCATCAAGTGCTTTCACCAAGTCGACAAATCGTTCTACACGTTTTCCTTCCTGAATTCCGAAATCACCGGTATTAACCCCTGTCAGAACGATTTCTCTTACTTCGGTATTAGCTATTTCTGTTGCTGTTTTTACAATATTTGAAATACTATCGCTTCGACTGGCACCTCGTGCTAATGGGATGGTACAAAATGAGCACGAATAATCACAACCATCCTGAACCTTTAAGAACGTTCTTGTTCTGTCGTGTATGGAATAAGAAGTATTAAACTTGCTCGCGGTCTCAATCTCAGAAGCAAACACCTCGGCTTCTGGTTTTCTTACAAACCCGTCCAACAACTCAACCAACCTGAACTTTTCTGCCGCTCCTAAAACAGCATCAACGCCTGGAATAGAAGCAATTTCCTGTGGTTTTAGTTGAGCGTAACATCCTATAATCGCTACATAGGCATCGGGGGAAATGTTCCGGGCCTCACGAACGATTTTATGACACTTTTTATCTGCATTTTCGGTAACCGAGCAGGTATTGATAATGAAAATGTCGGGGGTATCAGTAAAGTCGGTCTTTTTATAGCCCTTTTGTTCAAACATCCGCGAAATCGTGGAGGTTTCTGAGTAATTAAGCTTGCAGCCCAGGGTATAAAATGCGACTTTTTTCATAATGGGATGCAAAGATAATCAGGATTTAAGGATTTTGGTGATTCAACTTGCTCGTTCTAAATTGTTCTATGGCTAAGAAGTTTCGTACCCTGCTTTTTGCGGGATTCATGTTGCATCTCCTGCTCTTATTCTTCTTCTCTGTTTGGCCCAATTTTTTGCCAGAGACCCGCTTCTCAATTATTTACAAAACTTATCTGCTTCCGGGTCCTTTCTTTCGGGATGATCGAATCACCACATCTTACAACCTCACAATTTCCTGGAAACAGAATGACCAATGGTCAGAACCTTTTAACAGGGCGCATCAATATTTTATAAAGTATTATTCTAACTCCAATCCGCGAGATTTGTATGTCAGCAGGTATTTAAGGGCTAACGATCAGATGATTTTTTTTAATGCAATATCTAATCATGAGAAGCTTCCGGAATTTCCTGTGTTTAGCCAGGCGTTCTTGCCCTCTGTTCCCACAGATGCTGATTCCTTACGAGTGGTTATTACAAGAAAGGTTGCTCAAAACTTTTCTGTACGAACCGATACCGTATTTAATTCAATTGAACCGGAATGAATGTGATCCGTCAGGCCAGGTCTGTATTCGATGATTATTTGATCAGAAATCATAATCGTCAATCTACAATTACAATTTTTTGTAAATCACTATACATTTTTCTGTTGTTCAAGGTTTTTTTTATGAACAGCATCTTACCCGAAAGACTGCAAAATCTATTTGGACTTACCCCTTTGATGAGCTATGTGTTTATAGGACTCATAGCTTTTATAATATTGACGGGTGTTTTTTTGAAGGTAAATTACTTCACAGCATTCCTTATTTTTGCTTCTTCCTTTGTTGTAAGCAAAGCGACCAATGTTATTGCAAATGGATCTGACCTCGTTCTGAACCTTTTTTTATTTCTTTCATTTTTTTTGACAGCAAGACCGGGCATTAAAAGATTCCAACAAGAACAGTTGGTCATTCAAAACTTTGCTTTCCTGGTTTGTGTAATTCAGGTTGTGGTTATCTATTTAATTTCAGGATTAGATAAATTGACAAGCCAGGCATGGCGTTCAGGTGATGCCATCTTTTCTATTGTTAACCTTGAGTTCTTTTTTAACCCCCTGATTTCTGTTTCACTGAGTGAAACAACATGTTTACTGATTGCATGGATCGTAATTCTTTTTGAGCTGAGCTTTGCCATTTTGATCTGGTTTAAGAAGACTCAAGACTTCCTTCTTGCTTTTGGTGTGTTGTTTCACATAGGAATAGCGATTTTGTTAAGTCTCCCTGATTTTGGAATACTTATGATTTTACTTTACAGTCTTTTTATTCAGTATCCAAAAAAGGATAACAGTTAGATCTATGACAGTAGTCTACGATGGTAGTTGATTTGCCCCAGGTGGTATTCGAAATGGGCTGTGAGATGAATGAGGAAATACATGGTGGTCATCGGGTAGCCCAAAACCTGAGTTTCGTATTCTTGATTCAAGATAGCGGGATCCAATGATTGAAGGGTTGATTTTACAGCGACTTTTGTTTGTTGTATTTGATTTAATAATTCCGCTCGTGGAACTCCTTTCGCGGCAAATTCATAAACCCGGTTTCGAACGTAACCTGTCTTCCCTAAGACTGCACCGATGTAGTTCTGAAGATTTCCGCACAGGTGTAAACAAAGATTGCCTGCCGAATTTTTTATTTCCTTGTCAAACACCCAGATGGTTTCTTCAGCTTTATAAAGATTGATTTCTGTTTCGAGTTTGTCGAGGTCGCGCTCAATAAGTTTGTCGATCGAATTGATGAAATTTTTTTCCATATTCATACACTTAGCGAAGTAAGTAATGCTCAATACCTTTAATTTTTTCGTCAAGATTCTTGTCTACTGATTCAAATTCGTTGCTTGATTTTAAAGCTTCGTTAGCGCTGATATAAAATTTAATTTTGGGCTCTGTCCCGGATGGTCGTACAGAAACTTTGGTCCCATCTTCCAAATAGAACTGGATAACATCGGAAGTTGGGAAATTGAGAACAGACGTTTTGCCGGTCTTCAATTCTTTTTCAAGAAGTGTTTTATAATCCAACGCACGTGTTACGTTAACTCCGTTGATTTGGGTTGGAGGATCGTTTCTGAATTTTGCCATCAGGTTTTTAATTTCCTGTTCGCCCTGCTGACCTTTTTTGGTGAGATTGATGAGGCTTTCTTTATAATACAGGTGTTCGGTATACATTTCGATCAGCCAATCATAAAGTGATTTTCCTTCGTTCGCTGCATTCGCTGCCATAGCTGCAAAGAAGGCACAAGCAGATACTGCATCTTTATCGCGAACAAAATCACCGGCCATATAACCATAGCTTTCTTCACCCGCTGCAACGAAATTTTTCTTTCCTTCCAGCGAACCCATTAGTTCAGCAATGTATTTAAAGCCGGTCAGGGTGTTGTAACATTCTATGCCGTAGGTTTTTGCCATGGTATCAACCAGTTCTGAGGTTACAATTGTTTTGGCGATGTAGGCGTTCTTTTTTTCTTTCAGATTTTTCATGATGAACCACATCATCAAACTGAATGCCTGGTTGCCATTCAAAAGGATAAAATCACCATTGGATTTTCGAACACCAATCCCCACACGGTCAGTATCAGGGTCAGTGGCCATCACCATGGTGGCATTCACTTCCATTCCTTTCCTGATGGCCATTTCC
>DASTYM010000147.1:0-15308 GCA_035764995.1 Cyclobacteriaceae bacterium
TGAGTCATTTTTGCAAAGTGATATTGATGATGCTGGTTTATTCACAACCGGAATAAAGAAAGAAAAGTACCTGCATATCGCTGTAGAAGACCCCAACGGAAAAATTGCAATTATTTCTTCACCGGAAGCCCCATTAATCTATTGGTTGGCGGATTTCTCATTTCAGGTGATGATAGGAATGACGGTAATACTTGCTCTGTTGATAGCTCAGGGAGCTTACAATTACTCCAGATCCCGGAACCTTTATCTGGCATCCAGAATTCAGCTGATCTTCAACCTGGCGTTCTTTGTTCCTCTGATTGCCGTCAGCATTATCACGTTGAGTTTAACAACGCAATCATCGCAGGTTCAATTAAACGCTGAATACCTGAATAAGGCTAATCAATTTGGAAACTCAGTTGCCATAGCGCTTAGGGAACAGGGTGACCAGAATGAATTTCAAAGCCACTTCACAAACCTCACTGTCCTAGCTAATCTGGACGCCAACGTATTTTACCCGAATGGAAAATTAATGACCACCAGTCAGCCATTGATTTTTGAGAATAATTTATTGTCCCCGTACCTCAGTGCTTCTGCTTATAGGCGGATACAGAATGGCGACAAGACTTTTGTTTTAACTGAACAAGTAGGTAATCTTAAGTTTTATGTTGCCTATTCTGCTGTCTTTTCGCCTGAAACCGGTGAAGAAATAGCTGTCCTGGCAATACCATTTTTCCAGTCAGAGGCTTCGCTGGAGCGTATGCAAATCACCATACTGGCTAACATACTGTCTATTTTCACAATCATTTTTATTGCACTTCTGGCCATTTCGTTTCTCGTAACGAAATGGCTAACTGCTCCTTTGCAGATCATTACCAAAACCATGGGACGTGTTTCCCTTACCGCCACCAACAAACCATTACTGTGGCAATCGAATGACGAAATTGGATTGATGGCCCGCGAATATAATCACATGCTCGTCAAACTAAGTGACAGTAAGCAGGAGTTGGAGCGTAACCAGCGGGAGAGAGCATGGCGTGAAATTGCTCAACAAGTCGCACATGAAATTAAGAACCCGCTGACGCCAATGAAGTTAACGCTTCAGCAATTGGAACGAGTGCTTCAGCAGGAAAATCAGCAAGATGGCAAATTAAGCCGTTCCATCGACAGTCTCCTTTCGCAAGTAAACTTGCTTGACGACATTGCATCATCCTTTAGTTCTTTTGCAAAGATGCCAGAACCCGTTTTTGCAGAAGTTGAATTGGTAACATTATTAAACAAAACAGTTAACCTTCATGCACAGGAGGGAAGGATTTCGTTTTATACCTCGGTAGAAAAGGGGGTAGTGTTGGCGGATGAGCAATTGCTGGGCAGGATATTTTCAAATGTTATATTGAACGGACTGCAAGCGAGACGACCAGGTGTTGAGCCGGAAATTAAAGTGCGACTGGAAATGAAAGGAACTCAATATCATATTTCTTTTTCGGATAATGGAAAGGGCATTGATCCTCAATTAGCGAATAAAATATTTATACCACATTTTACCACGAAAGAATCTGGTTCAGGTTTAGGCCTGGCAATTTCTAAACAGGGAATTGAGCAAATGGGTGGAGCGATCTGGTTTGAAACTTCCGCTGCGGGCACTACTTTTTATATCGAGCTTAATCAGAAGAATTAGGTTTATTTACCTTTCATCCCCAGCATAATCTTGTTTGCGAAGACAAAATCGTCCAACTCTTTCACACCGGAATGTATAACATCGTTCCTGTTTCCTTCCCAGAGTTTCTCTCCTTTGTAGATGAACATGATATTTTCACCAATGCCCATAACAGAGTTCATGTCGTGTGTTACCACAACGGTAGTGGTATCATAATCTTCCGTAATATCCTGGATTAGCTCATCTATTAATATGGAGGTTTGAGGATCAAGTCCTGAATTTGGCTCATCACAGAAAAGATATTTAGGATTGTTAACAATTGCCCTAGCAATACCCACTCTTTTTTTCATACCGCCACTCAGTTCAGATGGCATCTTGTCATTCACATTATTAAGCCCCACGCGCTTTAAGCAAAAGTTAACACGATCCAATTTTTCGTCTTTTGGCATGTTCGCGAGCAAGTCTAACGGGAATTTTACATTTTCCTCAACCGATTTGGAATCGAACAACGCTCCGCCTTGAAATAGCATACCAATTTCACGTCTCACTTCAATTTTAAGATTACGATCACCATCCGTAAAGTTTCGGTTATCGTAAAACACCAGGCCTTCATCCGGTTTTACAATTTCAACAATACATTTTAGCAAAACACTTTTTCCTGTTCCGCTGGCCCCGATTATTAAATTAGGTTTCCCCTTACCGAACGATCCACTGATGTCTTTCAGCACTCTTCGATCTCCAAATGATTTTGATACGTTTTTTACTTCAATCATACGGGGCTTAATAAGAGTTGTGCCAGTAAATAGTCAGCAATCAGAATGGCAATTACGCTTGTTGTTACAGCTTCTGTGCTGGATTGACCCACTTCCAATGCTCCACCTTCCGTATAATATCCTTTGTAAGAAGAAATAGAAGATACCAGGAAAGCAAATACCACAGCTTTAATGAGCGCAAATGTTATGGTAAACTCATTGAAGACGAAACGTATCCCAAAGATGTAATCGGTAGGAGAGATAACTCCCGTAAGCGAACCAACAATATACCCTCCTGCCAATGCACAAACGCCTGATAAGATCACCAGCATAGGATACATTAATATCGATGCAATGATTTTTGGAAGCACCAGGTAAGAAATTGAATTGATGCCCATTACTTCAAGCGCATCAACTTGTTCAGTGATTCGCATGGTACCAATGTTACCAGCCATACTGGAACCCACCTTGCCGGCATAGATAATGGCCATAATGGTCGGTGCTAATTCCAGCACTGTCATTTCACGCACCACTTGTGAAATCACATACTTTGGAATGTATGGAGCTACCAGGTTGAATGCCGTTTGTACCGTTGTTACTGCGCCCATAAAAGTAGACACCAGCATGAACAGCATAATGGAGTTGATACCGATCAACACACACTCATCAACAACGAGCTTATAGTGGGTCTTGAATGATTCGCGGTTAACGAATAAAGAACCTAGAAAAATGAAATACTTGCCTACTTCTTTCATTTGAGTCGCATAGCAAAATAACTATCTTGCTAAAGATACCAAAATTGTGATTCCCACCGAACGTGGTGCATCGCTAAAGCTATTATAAATGAATAAACTCATTGTCGTTACGGGCGGATCAAAGGGGATTGGCCGGGCAATCATCGAAACGTTTGCTAGCCAGGGCTTTGATGTGGCAACGTGTGCAAGAAACAAGGAAGATCTCAAGAAGCTGGAATCAGAAATAAAAATGAAATACCCGGCTATTGCAGTTTACACAACCACAGCCGATATGGCGGATAAACAGCAAACGAAATCTTTTATAAGTTTTATTTCAGATTTGAAGAGACCTGTAGATGTTCTCGTTAATAATGCAGGATATTATGTGCCAGGCTCAATCTCAACAGAACCCGAGGGCACGCTCGAAAGTATGATCCACGCAAACTTGTATAGTGCCTATCACACGACTCGGGGACTTGTTCAGGCGATGAAGGACAAAAAGACGGGACACATTTTTAATATGTGTTCTATAGCAAGCATAAAAGCCTACTCGAATGGCGGGTCATATGCCATCACAAAATTTGCCCTGTTGGGATTTTCAAAGTGCCTTCGCGAGGAGCTAAAAGAATTTGGTATTCGCGTTACCGCAATCCTTCCGGGCGCGACCAGGACTGCCAGCTGGGATGGATCCGATGAGCCTGATGAGCGATTTATGAAACCCGAAGACGTGGCTGAAACGATCTATTCAGCTTATGCCATTTCCGGCCGCAGTGTGGTGGAAGAAGTGATTATCCGTCCCCAATTAGGAGATATTTGATTCCTGAAACTGAATCAAAAATCACCCGAGGATGGTTAACTTTGTAAAAAAAATAATTCCTTGTGAATTCTCAAGTAGCTGCCCTAAAACAGTATTGCAATAGCCTGGTTCAATATAGTCGGAGAAAGACCATTGAAGTAAAGATTGGTGATGTTCCGATGGGAGCCGATAATCCTATCCGCCTGCAATCAATGACCACAATTGATACGATGGATACAATCGGATCTGTAGAGCAAGTATTGCGCATGGTGGCCTCCGGTTGTGAATATGTGAGGATAACAGCCCCAAGTTTAAAAGAGGCCCAAAACCTGGAAGAAATTAAAAAAGAGCTCAGGAAAAGAAACTGTCAGGTTCCGCTTGTTGCTGATATCCATTTTACGCCTAATGCTGCTGAGCTTGCTGCCAGAATCGTTGAGAAAGTGCGGATTAATCCTGGCAATTATGCCGATAAAAAGCGCTTCGAGGTTATTGAATATACCAATGATTCATACGAAGGTGAGCTCGCGCGAATCAGGCAAAAGTTTACTCCGCTCGTAAAAATTTGTAAGGAGTACGGAACCGCCATGCGAATCGGTACCAACCACGGTTCATTATCCGACAGGATTATGAGCCGTTACGGTGATACACCGCTTGGTATGGTTGAATCTGCGCTCGAATTTTTACGCATTTGTGAAGACCTGAATTATTATAATATTGTGCTTTCCATGAAAGCCAGCAATCCACAAATCATGGTTCAGGCTTACCGATTGTTAGTTCAGAAATTAGATGAAGAAGGATTTAAGCCTTACCCCTTACACTTAGGGGTAACCGAAGCTGGTGATGGTGAAGATGGAAGAATTAAATCTTCTGTTGGGATTGGAACTTTATTAGAAGATGGCTTAGGCGATACAGTGCGAGTATCGTTAACAGAAGAACCTGAAGTTGAAGCACCTGTAGCGAAAATAATGGTTGACCGGTATGAAGCGAGAGCAAATCATAAGACCATTAAGCCAGTAACTGAAATTCCAATCGATCCTTTTGTATATAGCCGAAGAGTAACCCGCGAAGTTGTAAACATTGGCGGGCCTCATCATGTACCAAGAGTTATCGCGGATCTTAGTCGGGTCGAAATTTCAGAATACAAGGATTTGCGGAGCATCGGTCATTTCTATTTGCCGGAACCCGACAAATGGAAGATGAATGATCAGGGTGCCGATTATGTGTACACAGGAGATCGACCTATTCCTTTCATGTTGCCAAATGGATTGAAGGAAATAAGGAATTACAAAACATGGTTATCGTCAGAGGATCATGAGAACAAATTTCCTCTTTTCACAAGAACAGAATTTGAACAAGCATCAGAAAAGCATGCTTCCGTAAATATTGTCCGACTTGCAATTGAAGATTTGGGAATCAGTTTCCTGGAGAAATTAAAACAGGACCCAAGTGTCGCGATCATGATCGAGTCATTGAATGCACATGCGATGGCTGAAATGCGGAGAATATTTTTTGATTTAGTGACCAATCAAATCGATATACCAGTTATTGTCTCGAGAACGTATGAAGTAGCAGATGAAGATACCATTCGTATTCACGCTGCCACAGATGTTGGTGGTTTGTTTATTGACGGATTTGGTGATGGTATAATGATAGGGATGAAAGGTAACATTTCGAAAGGGGAGATGCTGAAGTGGACTGACAGTTGTAATAAAACATCCTTCGGAATTTTGCAGGCAACGAGAAACAGGATGTCGAAGACGGAATATATTTCCTGCCCTTCGTGTGGTCGAACACTTTTTGATTTGCAGGAAACCACCGCAATGATTCGCAAGCGTACTGATCACTTAAAAGGTGTGAAGATTGGAATTATGGGTTGCATTGTAAACGGTCCGGGAGAAATGGCAGATGCTGATTATGGTTATGTTGGTTCGGGGCCAGGAAGAATTACACTTTATCGCAGCAAAGATGTGGTTAAGAAAAATGTTCCTGCCGGGCAGGCGGTAGATGAACTGATTGGTATTATTAAGGAAGATGGAAATTGGATTGACCCTGAATTGGTTGATAAGTTTTGATTATGAGCAACGAAGAAAAGAAAAGCTGGCTGCGGAATTTTTTTGAATTAGGTGAAGTAGGAGGATACTTTTTCAGAAAGAAGGACCCTAACAGGCCTCGGAACACCAATATTAAAGCCATGCATATTATTAACAGGATCGCAATTCTCATGTTCCTGGTATGCCTGTTGATCATCCTGAAACGTTATATTTTTGGATATTAATCCGCTAAAGAGCCTTATTTGGTGAAAGTTTCACCTAAATAGTTAATATTGAATAAATTGACTATCAATAGGTTACAAATGGGGTATTTTTCGGATTACTTCTGTTTAAAATCCTTATTTTTACTACAATTCCCCTCATAATGATCAGGGCATTTTTGGTCGTAGTTGGATTTTCTTTGATGCTTGTATCCTGTACACAGCAGCTGGTATGCCCTGCCTATCAAAGTGCCTATATCTACGACAAAGACGCCCTACGGAAGAAGTTTAGCTACTTTAATGAGGACTCCACACCCAAGATTTATGCATCAGCCCCGGGCAAAACTAAATACCTGATTGCGGAGCCAACTTCTTATAAAAAGAAGGTAAGGAGCTTGCAGACTGTTCCGGCCAGGAAGGTACTTACTGTTTTACCAGATTCTCTCGATCCTTCAAAGGCCGTGACAGGCGCTGAATTAGATTCAGCTGCCCGATCAATTATTGATAGCACTTATGTTGTAGACACCCAGGCTACCGACACCACGCAACTCACGGAGGACAGCGTGTACGTGATTACCATTGATAAGGAAGTTCGGGTGTTGAAATACAATTTTCCTGATAGCTTGAAGTTTGATCCGGTCACAGGAAAATATTTACCGGAGAAACCAAAGTACTACATAGAAGAAGTTGGTTATAATTCAGAGCAGGATAACTACATGTGGTATCTCCGCGATGTGCTCTTATTGCCCGATGCAAAATTGGCGAAAGAAGGTGCAAATGAAAAAGAAACCGGGGGCAATGGATCAGGTGCAAAAAAGAAGAAAGGGTTGAAAGGATTCTTTGCCGGATTATTCAAGAAGAAGGATAAATCGACCATGGTGGAAGACTCTACTTTAACTGCAGAACCGGTTCAGGAAGAAGATTACGGATACGATGATTTTGATGGAAAAGTGAAAGACTCTACTGCTGTGAATGCTCCACCAGTACAACAGGCACAGCCGGCATCAAAGCCAAAAAAGGGACTTTTCAATAAGAAAGATAAATCCTCGAAGAAAAAGACCGAGACTTCACCTGCGAAGAAAGAAGATGACAGCGATGGGTTCTAAAAGGAATAACTTCTCATCTCGACTAATCGAATAATGTAAGATTCCCATGCTGATCGGCAGCAGGTGTAGGCAAAATGATTGAAGGGTAATCATTTTTTGGGTTACTGATGTCAGGAGAAATTGTATAGACACTCATTTTTGAAGCAGGATAACTCGCCAGCATTTTAATGAGTGCTGATTCTGACAGTTCGTTCGAAAGCCAACGATCTTCCTGCTCTTTGTTAAAGATGACGGGCATCCGCTCAGTCGCTGCCGACATTAATTCATTTGATAATACGGTAATGATTGTAAAGGTGTGAAGAGAGGTTCCGTCTTCATCTTCAAACTCTTCCCACAATCCGGCAAACGAAAATATTTCCTGATCGGTAACCGTAAACCGGTGGGGAATGGCTGTTTTTTTTCCTAGTTTCTTCCAACCGTACAAGCCATCAGCCGGGATAATACATCGATGTCGGATCAGGGCTTTTTTGAGAATCGGTTTTTCCTGAAGGGTTTCTAATGAGAGGTTAATAATTTTCTCACCCAGATTTTTATTACGTGCAAATTGAGGAGGCCGTCCCCAATAAAACCATGATAATCCTTGTCGACCTGAACTTGTAATGACGGGTAGCAATTGAGCGGGCGCTGCATTATAACGAGGTTTGTAATGCTCGGTCACTTCCACTGAAAATCGTCCAGCGACATGGTTGGCAGACGCTGTAAGACTGTATCGGTCAAACATTTCAATTAATTCTTAAGGAAATCGATCGCACGCTCTTCTGACCAATATAAACCATTTTTATTGAATTGGGTAAAGCCAACATGCCCGCCATGCCGGGGACTTTCAAATGTTACATAAGAGTGGTTCCTGACAATCTCATGCGGATAACATTCCGGACTCAAAAAGGGATCATTGGCAGCGCTGATAATCAGGCTTGGAATTGAAATAGCCTGTATAAAACGAATGGAGCTGCTTTGGTGGTAATAGTCCAATGCATCTTTAAAACCATGAATAGGGCCTGTAAAATGATCATCAAACTCCCGAAGGGTTTTGATTTTATCGAGTCCCCGAATATCCAGTTCATGCATGATTTTTGATTTGGCAATTACTTTCTTCCGGAGGCTTCTCAAAAAGCGTTGGGAATAAATCCAATTAGATGGCTTCGATATTTTCTCACAGCTTGTATGGAGATCAAGGGGTACCGAAAAAGTGACAGATTTCTTTATCGACTCCGGGCGTAATCTTTTTTCTCCTAAATATTTAAGCGTAAGGTTTCCTCCTAAACTAAATCCTACCAGGTATATCCGTGTATAACTGCTCAGTGAATGGGCGTAGTCAATTACTGTAGCAAGGTCATCGGTAGCACCGCTATGGTAAAAGCGAAGGGCTTTATTCATCTCTTCGCTACACCCCCGGTAATTCCAGGTGAGGATATCGCATCCCGTTTGATATCCTGCTCGAGCCATTCCTTTTATATATGAGCGCTGGGTGTTCCCTTCCAATCCGTGCGAGATAATGATCAAGTCAGATGATCCTTGTTTAAGCCAGTCAAGGTCGAGAAAATCGTTATCGCTTGTTGCGATGCGTTCGCGCTGATAAGATGGAAGATTAACCTTTCGTATTATCGAGGGATAGATCGTTTCTACATGCTCGTTAAAAAATAAAAAAGGTCGTGTATACTTCAACCCAGCACGATCTTAAGATGACCCAGGTGATGCTCTCCATGCCAGGCGTATAGTGCGATGAGTCTGTCAAGACGTACATGTTTTCCTGTTTCGGGGTGAAGAAAACTTTTTTGAAGGTCGTCTTTAGACAATGAACGCAATAAGGTTATCCATTTCACATGTAATGATTTTATCAGGCTCATGGAAAGGGCAGGATCCATTTTCGTTTCATAGGTCTCTGCCCATAACTTTTCATTATAAGCTTTTATAAGAGGAGTATCCTCCGTCAATGACCATTTGAATCGGATGTAGGCATTCATATGGCTATCCGCGACATGATGGATCACCTGTCGGGCGGTCCAGCCACCCGGGCGATAGGGAGTATCAAGTTGTTGAGGTGATAATTTCTTTAGCACACCTTCCATGTTACCAGGAAGATTTTCGATAGCGCTGATGAGCGTGCCTATTTCTTCGGTTGTATAGTTTTCTTTTGCACTAAACTTTCCAATGGGGTATTGAAGTCTCTCGTCAGGCATGTACTTCTTCTTCTGTTTCCGTTTCCTTGTGTTTCTTCTTTTTGCTGCTTCCGCGTACGCGAATATTGACAAACTCAATCAGGAGTGAGAATGCAACTGCAAAATACATATAGCCTTTTGGTATCTCGTACTCCAATCCTTCCAGGAAAAGCATAAATCCGATCAGGATAAGAAATCCAAGTGCCAGTACCTCCATGGAAGGATGTCGATGAATAAAGTCGCTGATCTTTCCGGAAAAAAGCATCATGATACCAATCGAAATAATAACCGCAACAATCATAATTGGTAACTGGTCAGTTAGTCCAACGGCTGTCAGGATAGAGTCGAAAGAAAAGATAATGTCAAGGAAAATGATTTGGATAATAATTCCGGTAACGTTCACCTTTGGCTTTGTGCTAATTTCAATTTCTTCTTCACCCTCCATCTCATGACCGATTTCGCGTGTACTTTTGGCAATGAGGAACATACCGCCAAACATGAGAATCAGATCGCGACCACTAAAATGATGGTCTGGAATCCCCATAACTTCAACTGCGCGTAGCGAAATTATATCAGAAAGTGAAAATAAGGGCTCTGTAAATGTGATGACCCATGTAATACCCATCAGTAAAAGAATCCTCACCAGCATGGCAAGGGCAAGGCCGGTATTACGAGCTCTTGCACGCATTTCTACTGGTAGCTTATTGGAAACTATAGAAATGAAAATGACATTATCGATGCCTAGTACGACCTCAAAGAAAGTGAGTGTTAAAAGGGCCAGCCAGGTTTCGGCTTTAAGGAAGATTTCCATGCAATACTGCCGGGGTTAGAGGGTTGTTTAGCCTTAAAAATAGGATAAGTAAAGTACTCCTGCAACGGGTTGATGCCTTTTAAGTTGCTGATTTTTAAGGGGATAGTAATTTTTGATTTTATTGTTTCTCATTTTCTACATGGCAAGGAATTGATATATAATTTTTAATAAAAAAGCCACATGCACGGTGGCTTTTTTATTAAACAAACTCATTATCGATGGATTACCATTACTTTTCGTCTTGCATTTTTCCCTTCCGGAATGCTGATTTGAATGATATACACACCATCATTTAACTCGGAAGTATTAATGACCTTGCTACTTTGCCCGGGAGCAAAACTATCTTCAATTACGGTTCTCCCGTTGGTATCTATAACGCGGAGAGGTGTGGTTCGTGCAACTGCCGTAGGTAATTGAATATGCAACTCCTGGTTCGTTGGATTCGGGAATAAATTGATCTTGTCAGCATAGTCAGGTTGTTCAACTCCTGTAATTGTAGCCGTTGGAAGATTGGTCGGATTCATATCAATATTCGATTGATATACTTCCCGGGTAACCTGATCCTGAATGAAAGCGACAACAGCTAATTGAGAGATCACGATATCCGGATTTTCGATTCGAACACTGTCTATGATATTCACTACGGCTCCTTGTGCCATCGGTACGGTAAGCATTCTTCCGGCTGCCGTAGGAATCATTTTTCTGAGCACGTATTCATTTGATCCGACAGTTTTCTCAACCAATCCGATCAACAGCACCGGATTTTTAGCCCGGGGGATATTTTCAAGCGCAGTAATCGTTACATTTACTTTGATGTAGGTAGGGTCACTCGAAGCGGTTGTTCCAATGGTTAAATTGAAAGGAGCAACTTTCAGTGCACGCTGACTAAACTGATTTTGTACCCACGCTGTGGCTGTGAAATTTCCATTACTTAAGCCGTCTACATAACCTCTCGGTATTGCCTGATCAGTAAGCGGAATTCCATAATAAGCGGCCCGCGCAGACGGATCTGCTGTATTGATGGGATAATTTGTATCGCCATTGGTCGCGCCACTAGGTGCTGCCACGTGATACTGAATTTTTACCGCTTCGGCCACCGAAATATTTTTGAATTCCGCGTTATTGGCTGCATACGTATTATCACCTTCGTTCGTAAAGTTTTCAACCAATAGAATTCTATTTCGGCTGGCGATTGTGAGGTTGTTAAAACCAAAGCCATCAAGTTCACGCGCATTGTCTGTTTTAAAGGCAATCCTAAAACGAACTTTCTGTCTATCTGCAAGCGATAAATTTGGCAGGTTATCAAGAGCTCTCCTCGCTTGAACAAGAGTATCATGTTGTATATTATCGGCTAGTTCCCATGAGTCTCCTGACCATCCAACAGTACTATTTCCAATCGTACCTGTAATGAATCCATTTGTGTTAAACCAGTTAAAGCCAGAATTAGGGCCTCCTAAGGGCAACCAGGTAACACCACCATCTTTCGAATATTCCATTACTAGTCCATCGCGGTTTTCATCTGTATTCATTATAAAATCAAAGGATAACACGGGTCGGTCGATGTTCATGATATCCAGACAGGGGCTATTCACGAAGGAGTATTCACCGGGCGAATAATTTCCAGCAGCATTTGTTACCCAAGCTGGGGAAGTAAAGTCATCCATCAAGGTAGTTGTGGGCTGGGCAAATACCCAGGTTGAGTTACTTGCTACATCCTCCAATTTCCAGTAGCCTTGTCCACCATCAACTGAGGCCATATCATATGGGGTCGCTGAAGTATGTGTAAGATATTCTAATATAGAGACTGCTTTTGTTTTTGAATTAAAGCAGCCGGAGGCTGTATAGGAAGTTACTTTTATAGAGTAATTACCAACTCCATTAGAGAAAGTATGAACGGGGTCTTCAATTGTACCACCTTCCGGAGCAGGATTAGACGAAGCACTCTTCGGTATTAATGTTAAATCGCCAAAATCCCATTCATATTCTGTAACCGGAATATCGGTGGATCCATTAAACACAGTGGCATCATTCTCGCAAACAAATTTATATGTAAAGTCTGGTTTCGGGTTTGGCCCCACGTTTATACCAAGTGTACTGGTATTTTTACATCCTAAACTGGTTGTTACAGTTAATCCAATTGTGAAAGGAGCAAGGGCAGACCCTGGTCCGTAGTTATAGGTTGTTGTATTATTACTGAGGACAGAAATTGATTGTCCATCACCAAAAGTCCAGTCGTATTGATTGTATGGAACACCAGGGCTTTCTTCTGGCCCTGTGAGAAGGAAATCCCTGTCTTCGCAAATGGGGTCACGCGTAATGGTAGCATTGGGTGCCGGGTTAATAAATACAGTTACCCCGGTTGGATCGCCTTCGCAGCCTTTATAGCTTTGGCTAACAAAAAAATCTTCAGTATCGGGTGTTAATCCATCAATTCCAGGCACATCAAAAATAAATGTTCCGGATGCCTGTTCCACCATGGTGTCATCATACCAGAATGTATTATCTGCTGAGCCACTTTTTCTAGCCTTCAGTTTGAATGTAGAGGGATCTCCAAATTGGCAGAAGGAGCTATCATTAGCAATTGGCGAATTTGGTTTTTTTACCCAATTGAAATTTCTCGTTACTGCATTCGGACAGTTGTTAAAATCGTTATAGGCCATTTGAATCGCTAATGGTCGTTCATCAGCACCGGCAAAACCTGAATAGCCTGGATCAAAATCTTTGTTATTTGTTCCAGACAAAGCCCCAGCGAATCCACCTGGTGTTATCGTAAATCCAGTTATTGTATAAGCAGGCTCAGATGAAGTAAGTGAAATGGGCAGAGCATCTGCGCATATATTTTCGTTTTGATTTATCCCAACAATACTGGGGGCTGGGTTATTATCGTAAAGATCAAAATACTGGAAAGTTATATATGTTTCAGTCCCTGAAGTATTTTTCCCGTATGCCAGGATATAGAAATAATTGTCGGTTGAATATCCATAGTTATTTCGTATGACATCGAGATCCAACGTATAAGCCGTGGGCTGATTAAATGGGAGACCAGTTTGAATATCCAGGACAGGCGTTGTGGCTGTAACAGTTAAAGGATTTGGAAGACCACAATATGGAAAAGTAGGGGCAACTTCTGCAATACAATAAGTATACGGTGAGTTACGAAGTTGTCTGTAAAAAACCAATCGTGTGAACTGCCAGCCAGATGGATTGCTTATGGCATCGTAGGTAGGAAAGGAAGAGTTTGGACTTAGGTTCACTACTGTTGTAAGTGGAGTAGTTGGTGCTGAATTTCTACAGTAAGAAAGATCAAGGTTATTGATAGCTGCCGTATTTACTTTGAAGTTTTCTGTATCCTGGTCTGAACATCCATTACCATCTGTATAGGTGTATACGATAGGCCAACCAATCGTATTCACACCGGCATTAAGCGGATTAAAATAATAAAATCCGTCACTCTTCAAGATAACCCCCTGACCAGAAAAAACTCCTCCAGCGGGAGATCCTGTAATTAAATAATCACGATTTTCTACAACATAATTTGTTCTTACGGCAGTTTCACCGGCATTAGGAACTATATCTGCTACTGGTAATGGATTAATAACAATATCCACAAAGTCATTTACAATATTTCCGGCATTATCTTCAAGCTCCAGATTATAACGAATATTGGAAGTAGGTGATACGGTCGGGCTTGACTCAGTGCTTGCAAACCCTGCGGGTGTGGATGTCCAACGGAACTGATAAAATCCTGTTCCTCCACTTGCTGCTCCAATTAAGGTTATACTTGAACCATTACAAACTTGATTGTCAACATCGGTTGTAGTTACGTTTACAGCTAAAGAAGCTACCGTTAAACTAAATGGAGTATTATTAAGGGTTTTTGTAACACAATTAGTACGTAATACATCGATTCTATACTGGTAGCTACCAATATGCGTGAGGTCAGGATCTGCGCCCTCTGCCGTGTTAAGGATGAGACTTCCATTATTACCAGCCGCTGAATGCACAGTAGCTGGTGGTACTACGGAATATCCTCCAGGTGCCGTCTCCAAAATAAGCGCGTAAGAATATGCTGCGCTTTGTGTCGTGGAAACCGTAACGTCAACATTTGTATTTTGTGCAGGATTGAACGTTGCTGGTGTAACAGTTAAGGTTTGGTCAATAGCAGGTAAAACATCAAAATTACTACCTGCACTTAATAAGTCACTGTCATTATTTCTTATTGTGATCGGGTAATTTCCTGGTGTCATCGAAGGAAGCGTGAAAATTACCTGGGTATCGTTAAACAATGTTACATTCAGCGCAGGCACCGCTACACCATTGACATAAACAGTAGGCTGTGTATTTCCAGTAGTTGGGTTGCCGGTGCCGGTAAAACGCAAACCATTAATCGTTACGGGATCGCCAATACATCGTTCAGCAGCAGCCGGAACAAAGGCGCTTATCGAAGGTCGATCTTCTGTGGTGAAGTCTATGTTTTGTGCAATGGTGGCGTTGTTTACAACGTCCTCCACAGGATTTACTTCAATATAAAATAGCTGGTTATGCAAGAGGGTGGAGTTGGGATTGAGTGTTATCATGGTATTCGTTCCATTGATTGTTGCTGTAAAGGGCACCGCTGCGCCAGCATCGTTTGTTAATTTAAATTCAATCAACCCCCCCTCAATATCGGCTGGTGTAATTGGAGTATCGTCTGTTTTTCTGATGGGTTCATTAAATGTGATTACCACATTTCCAACAGCCGAGAAATCGGTTGCATTGTCTGTCGGGCTAAAGGTAATTATGGGAGCTTGTGTATCGCCCGTTGTGAAAGTAATGTTTGAAGCAACGATAGCGTTATTGCTGGCATCCTCCACCGGATTGATTTCAACATAGTAAACCGTGTTTCCGGACAGTACTGCAGTTGGGTCAATGGTTATGATGTTACTTCCTCCATTTATAGAAGCGGTAAAGGGAACAGTGGCTCCGGCATCATTTGTCAATTTTAATTCTACCAGTGTCAAGAGATCTCCAGGGGTAATTGCTGAATCATCAATTTTACGAACTGGCTCATCGAAGGTGATGGT
>DASTYM010000148.1:0-2161 GCA_035764995.1 Cyclobacteriaceae bacterium
TGATAGAACAAGTGATCGGCCGTAAAGGTGATCTTGCTCTGACTTTCTTCAACCAGAAATTTTCCAATGATATCGCTGTAATAAATCGATTCGATCTTATCACCACGGATGGTACTGCCGGTCGGGAAGACATCGATTCTCCTGCTCCTGAGAGGAATACTATTGAGATAAATAACCGAAATACCCAGGTACTTGATAAAGTAGGTCTCTGACAATTTCAGAACGGCAATCAAACCCGTCATGTTTTTTTCAATGATTCTCGGGCCCGGGTGCGCCTTTCCGTCACGGCCTTCATAACCTTCATCAATGATCAGGATATGCCTGGATTCAAGTTCATCTACGTCTTGCCCGGTAACGAAATCGCGGAGTTCTTTAACATCTTGTTGATCAATTTTCAGCGCCTGACCAATATAAAAAATCAAGTTGCTTTGACGTTCGGAGATATCACCATCAACGGAAACCAGTTCGATAATCTTTACAATCAGAACTTGCTTTTGCTGCATGGTGAGGGCCTGGTTCACCTTTTTGGTGATTTGCATAATCTTGGCCCAATCGTCTACGAATTGCTGCGTTTCTACATCAATAGTTTCAGTGCTATTTGATGACTCTTCTGTCTTGTAACTGTTGGCAAACTCATCAAATAGATTCAAGTAGTATTTAATAGCATCCCGGTTGAGATGCAGTGCAAGAAATTCCTTGATATCCGTTCGTTCTTCTTCCGTAATCCGCTCACGGGTAACGATGGCAAAAAGCTGAATTATGGCTTTGAGAAGTTCCTCACTCATGTTTCAGTACTACCCTTCAGTGTAGGTTAAAATTGCAGTTAAAATATCGAATTTAATGCAGATTAGTGGGCTTACGATATTTCTCGAGGAAGATTTTTGGGGGTAGATCAAAATTTTTATTGAATATCAATGTAAATGCTGTCGAACTCCCAACTGTCAGGTTATGAAACAAAAAACGGGCGAGATGCCCGTCTTTGTCTATCCTATCTTTGACGTGATCAGGTTACTCAGAACCAATAACCCCTCCCGCAAATATTCATCATCCATATTTAACGTTCCTGATATTGGCTTACCCTCATTGTCAACAGAAGTGTTACCCAATTTATTGTTGGCAGCTCTCTTTTTCTCCGCCTCTTCCATTTCCTTGCGCCTTACATTCTCATTCAACGAGACGTTTGTATGTGCAATGCTCTTCCTGGTTTCATTGGTTTCATCTATGAAGCGGGTTAAATAAGGATCATTCTTAGAACGTTCCTGATGAGCCTTATTCAATTCAGCCAAAACTTTATCGTTAATAATGGGCGTGCGTTGGTATAACGTGCCCTTAATTTCATCCCATGGCAAAGCATTTGCCTGTGAGCTTTCTCCAAATTGTTCAGGGTCAAGCGCAGTCGGGAACTTGATATCCGGAATCACTCCTTTGTGCTGTGTACTGCTTCCGGTAGCTCTGTAAAATTTCTGTAACGTTAGTTTCAAGCTGCCCACATCTTCTGTTTCATTTACATAACGATCGAGCGGAACAACTTGTTGAACAGTTCCTTTTCCATACGTAGATTCACCAACAATTACCCCCCGGTGATAATCCTGAATGGCACCAGCAAAAATTTCAGATGCAGATGCACTAAAACGATTGATCAGTACAACCAGCGGTCCATTGTATGCGATGCCTGAATCGTCATCAGTCAATACTTCAACGCGGTTGTTAGAGCTCTTCACCTGAACTACAGGTCCGTTCTTGATAAATAGTCCCGTGAGGTTAATTGCTTCCTGCAATGATCCACCACCGTTGTTCCGCAAATCGATGGCAATACCTTGTACGCCTTCAGTCTGAAGCTCACCAATGTATTTTTTTACATCTCGGGTAGTACTGTTATAGTTTGGATCACCTTTTTGGTAGGCCGCGAAATCCATATAGAAACTGGGAAGTGTAATGATTCCTAACTTCACAGGCCTTCCATTCTGAAGATATTCCACCACCTTCTTTTTAGCCGTCAGATCTTCCAGTTTAATTTTATCACGAATCAATGCGATGGTTACCGGAGGCCCATTAACTCCACCTTCAGCTGGAAGTATTTGCAAACGTACACGAGTTCCTTTAGGGCCTTTGATCAGTTTTACCACATCATCAATACGCCATCCAATCACATCCACCATTT
>DASTYM010000149.1:0-6880 GCA_035764995.1 Cyclobacteriaceae bacterium
CATTGAAACTTATTTTTACAAGACGGAACAGTTTAAGGTATCTATCGAGAAAGTTCCAGTTAGCAAGGAAAGCTCGCCATCGGGAGACTGGGAAGTTATACTTACTCAATTCGAAAATAATTTGGTGGTGATAGATGTCCGTCATCTGGAAATGCCAATGCCGATGATGACCATCCTGGAAAATCTTGAGGTGTTGCCTGAAGAAAAGGCGCTATACGTACAGCATAAGAGGATACCGGTGTTTCTTCTTTCAGAGTTGATAGAAAGGGGCTTTGATTACAGAATCAAGGAAATCGGACCTGGTGAAGTCTATCTTTTAGTGTTTAAGGATACGTACTCATGACCTCGCCCATGATCGGTGGATTGGGCAAAACGACAAATTACAAAGTTGTCTTGCCATTCTATATATATGCGGCCGCCGCTTTCTTATGCGGTACGCTTTTGCTTTTGTTGCGTACCGATATCGTTGGAGTACACCATTTCAATCCGCACACATTGGCCATCACACACACGATGGCATTGGCTTGGGGTACGATGATTATCTTCGGGGCATCACACCAACTTTTGCCAGTGTTAATTGAGGGAAAATTGCATAGCGATGTAATGGCTTATCTGACCTTTGGTTTTGCGGGTGTTGGCATACCTGTCTTGATCTTTGGCTTCTATGTTTTTGATGTTGGTTTACCGATGCAGATCGGTGGTGTGTTGATCAATATCGGAGTTTTATTTTACGTCGTTAATGTCTTTAGCAGCGCCTTTAAAAGTAATAAGCGAAATGTGCATGCGTGGTACGTGATCGCATCTGCCTTATGGTTATTTACCACCACTTCCTTTGGTTTGTTACTCGTCTTTAATTTCAGATGGAAAATATTGGCCGGAAGCTCTGTGGATTACTTGTCTCTTCATGCCCACCTGGGCATTGTCGGCTGGTTCGTATTGATGGTCATTGGTGTGGGTTCAAGATTGATACCGATGTTTTTGATTTCCAAATACACCAACAACAAAATATTATGGCTGATTTTCGCCTTACTGAACGCTGCGCTCATCAGTTTCTCATGCTTCTTCCTTCACGAGCTTTCTTCTGCGCTGTTTTATATCCCGGTTGCTTTAGGTTTACTCGCCATTGCACTTTTTGTCAGGCATTGTTACAAAGCTTATAAGTACAGGATAAGAAGAAGTGTTGACCCGCAGATGAAAACGTCTTTACTCTCATTAGGACAGATGCTTGCGGCTCTGATTGTTGCATTCGCTTTTTTGCCCGATGCAAAATCGCCGGGAATAGTCTTGATCTATGGCTTCTGTATCTTCTTTGGTTGGTTGACTGCCATTATTATGGGAATGACGTTTAAAACCATGCCGTTTATCGTCTGGAACAGGGTCTATCACAATCGCGCGCATCAGGGAAAAACTCCTGCGCCGAAAGACCTGTTCAGTGAGGGCACATACAAGATCATGCTGTATACTTACCTGGGTGGTTTTGTCCTCTTTATTCTAGGCATGGTGATTTTAAGTCAACTCGTTCTAAAGGCCGCGGCATCGGCGTTGCTCATTGCGGCGATACTATATGTTTATAATGTGATGGTGACCCTCACGCATAAACCAAAATAGCGATGGACAATTTGAACATCATAACAAATGATATCGAAAAGTGCAGTTATGCATTGTCGGATCTTTACAATGTATACGATCCGGAAATCGGTCTGAACATAGTGGATCTCGGACTAGTCTATGAATTACATTTCGATGATCATGATAAACAGATAGCATGTACCATGACGCTGACTTCCCAATTCTGCCCTATGGGCGAAGCGATCACAACTGATACGAGTAATTCGCTGACCTCCTCATTTCCGGAGTGGGAAATTCGCGTTAATTTAACCTTCGACCCGCCGTGGGACGTCAGTAAAATATCACCGACTGGAAGAGAATTCCTGGGACACTAAACGAGGTATAATGCTAAGTCATACATGCAAGACTGCTATAAAAGCTGTGATTTACCTTTCAAGCAAAAGTAAAAATCATGAGCGGACCGGTATAATCGAAATATCAGGGAGAATCAACGCAAGTGAACATACCGTCGGAAAAATATTGCAGTTGTTGGCGCGAAAAAAAATAATCAACAGCGTTAAAGGCCCTTCCGGTGGCTTCTACCTGAATGAGCGGCAACAAGAACAGGCTGTTATCCATATTGTCAAGGCAATTGAAGGGGATGCCGTCTTCAAGGAGTGCGGCCTTGGACTAAACAGATGCTCCGCCACACATCCGTGCCCGATTCACGATGAATACAAAGTAGCAAGGGAATTGATGGAGAAAATTTTCAGCGAAAGAAAAGTCAGGGATCTCTGCGGTTCTGTTATGAACGGATTAGCCTATCTCGTAGGGTAACTATGATCTTAAACACTTAACAACATAAAATGACTATAAATAAAAATGCGGCCGGAGAATTAGATGTAAGAGTATTGGTTCCGATTCAAAGGCATGAATTGCTCATAAAAATCTTTAAGGATCTGCCCGTGGATGACAGTTTTATTTTTATCAATGATCACGATCCGCTTCCATTGTTTTATGAGTTTCGATCCATCTACGGCGATGTCGTGGGCTGGGAATACGTGAACCGTGGCGGCAGGGACTGGAAAGTGAAAGTTACCCGACTTGAAGAATCCAAGGGAGTGGAATTCGATGACATATCTACATTGCTTGATTTACGAAAGGCCGACAAAAAAGAATGGAAACATATTGTCTTTCACCGCTACGGTATGATGGAGCAAAATACCACGATGGAATTGATCTCCAGTGAAGATCCGACCGAAATACACGGGATTTTCATCCACAAGTTTGAAGGCAGGCACAAGTGGATCTATAAAAAGAAAACAGACGGAGAATTTGTCGTCCATATCACCAAGCAAGACGACAGCGGTTTGCGTGATGATGGTTTTTCCGTTGTCAACGAATTCGATCTGAGGCCATTTCCGCCGACAGAAAGGCATGAAATGTTTTATAAAGCATTTGCCGACATCAAACCAGGAGAAGCATTTGAGTTCATCAACGACCATGATCCAAAGCCATTGTATTATCAGATGGAAGTAGAAAGCAGCGAGCCATTCAGATGGGAATACTTGAATAAGTCGCCTGACGTCTGGAAAGTAAGAGTCGTGAAGGTGAAGCGCTGAGAACGGAAACAGTTGGCTAACTTATCAGATGAACATGTATTAAAGGGCCGTGAATTTAAATTCAGTTGACCACATCGCTTAAATATGTACATTCACCGGTATGAACAAGGTGTTATACGACTTTTTTACGAATGACCACAGGCGGCTTGAAAAGATCCTTGAGGACGCCACGCAGGATAAAGAACACGTCGATTTAGATAAATATCATCAGTTCAGGGTTGGCCTGTTGACCCATATAAAAATGGAGGAGAAAATACTGTTTGTAGCCGCACAAAAAGCCAACGGCGGAGAGCCGCTTCCCCTGCAGGCAAAGTTGCGTTTGGATCACGGCGCTTTGACGTCTTTGATGGTCTGTGTTCCCACGCCTGAGGTGATTAAAGCGATCAATTTTATATTGGAGAAGCATGATATCCTGGAAGAAGAAGCAGGCGGCATGTATGAAGCATGTGAGAAGCTGACAGAGAATGAAACGCAGCAAATCTTAAGCGATCTAAGGAAAGTCACGCTTGTCCCTGTTCATCCGTTTAATGAGGCACCCTATGTCATTGATGTTGCCAAACGCTCTATGGAAAGAGCTGGATTTAATTTCGATGAAATATCGCAGGCGACTCAATAGCTTACTGTCGAGCAAACCGACCAGCATTCGATTTTTAAACAAATTCATTCGGATTCGCACAGTATCCTTGGAGATCTCCTGAGCTCAAACTCCTGAATATTTTCGTAATTCCAGTTGTCTACTATCCATCTCAAAGGAAAACATCATGATCTGATCAACCTGCATTCTATTTCAAATACGCTTCCGTCAAACCTACCCAATAGGCCGCACCCAGCGGCAAAATTTCCTGGTTAAATATGTATTGAGGATGATGTACCATAGGTGTATTTCCATTCCCGAGCATACAGTAATTGCCTGGCTTATTTTGAAGCATAAAGGCGAAATCTTCGCTGCCCATATAGGGATGAAGGGTATCATCCACGTTTTCTTCTCCAAAAATATCCCGGGCCACTTTTGTTGCCCAGTGCGTATTCTCAGGTGTATTAACCAATACCGCACCAGGAACGCCTTCTCTTATTTCATATTCACAACTAAATGCTTCTGCTTGAGCTTTCGTAATCGAACGGACCTTGTTCAACACCATCTCTCTGAGTTGGGGATTCATGTTGCGAATGCTTAGTCGCAACACAGCATTCTGAGGCACCGCATTACCCGCATTTCCGGATAGAAACGCGCCAACCGAAACGACTGAATTCTGCCACGGTGAAACATTGCGTGACACGATAGTTTGTAGCGCCATGACTAAGGATGAGCCACACACGATCGGATCTATGCCCAACTCCGGCATCGAGCCATGACTACCCTTCCCTGTCAATTCAATTTCCCAGTTGTCAACAGCGGCCATCGTCTCACCTTCACGAAAGTAGAATTTCCCAGCTTCGAGTCCCGGCATGTTATGCATTCCATAAACGGCGTCCACCGGAAATCTTTCAAACAAGCCATCCTGAATCATTGCAGGTCCGCCTTCCATCGTTTCTTCGCCAGGCTGAAAGATCAGTCTTACGGTGCCATTGAAGTTCTTAGTTTGAGATAAATATTTTGCGGCCCCCAGCAACATCGTGGTGTGTCCGTCATGGCCACAAAGGTGCGATTTACCAGGAACCTTACTTTTATATTCCAGATCGTTTACTTCCTGAATCGGAAGCGCATCAAAATCGGCACGCAAACCGATTGATCTATTACCAGATCCTAAAGTCATGGAAGCTACAATTCCTGTCTTACCAATACCTTCAGCAACGTCAAAACCGAAAGACTTCACTTTTTCTGCTATATATTTTGAGGTTTCAGTTTCCTGCAGCGCCAATTCAGGATACTGGTGCATGTGCTCCATCCACTCTTTCATTTCATTGTGAAAGGCTTTTGTCCCATCTAGAATGGTTGTTTTCATAGTGTGTTCCATTTTTTAATCCGGCACGTAATTCTTTCACGCTTACCTTAACAATTCGTTAAACCGCCCTTGTCTCGACTTCGGTTTGGGGCACCGTTCTCATGATCACGATAATGGCTACGAGTACCATGAACAGATTAAAGATGAGTGCGACCATAGCCGCCTCACGAATAGCAATATTGTCTTGTCTTCCAGAGAAAGTGATTACGTTATCGAGCATACTTCCAGGCGTGTCAATTGAGCTCAGCCCAACAAAGATCCCGGCAGAAATAGCCACTCCAAATGCTGCGCCAAGGGACGAAGCCATCTTGTAAATTCCGGAGCCCGCGCCTGCTTGCGATTCAGGCAAATTTGAGAGTGCGGCATCGGTCGAGGGCGTCGCATAAAACGCCAATCCCACGCCGAACAATGTATAAGATATTATTGCCAACAGCTTGTACGCATCCGTCATCACGTTGGTAGGCAACAGCAGCGCAATGGAAATACCTACAATGATACAACCCCAGATCATAGGTTTTCTCGGACCAAAACGTTGCAGAAGTTTTTCTCCGATTCTGATAAAGGCAACAATTGCAATGGCGTATCCCAATGTAAGAAGACCAGCCGTTTGCGCGGACAGTCCACCTCCGACTTGCAGCAACATCAGAGAGACGATGAGCATTCCTGCAACGCCATTAAGCAGAAGGTTGGAAACATTATCACCTGTATAGGTTGAATTCTTAAAGAGTTTGAAATCTATGAACGCACCCTCCTTTCCTTGCTCAATCCGGAAAAAGGCAATACCGAAAACGATGATCAGCGCAACTAAAAGAAGCGACACCCCGTTCGTCCAACCCCATTCGCTTCCTTTACTCACCAATAGCTGAAGCGCAATCATTACGATCATGAAGGTGAAAATGCCGGCTATATCCAACCTATTGTCTTCACCTTGCAATTCTGCTTTGCTTTCGGGAGTGTCCCTGATCATCCACAATCCGATCACTGAAATGAGAACTGAGGCAAAGAAGATATACCGCCATCCTACATTCTCCGCCATCAGTCCACCAAAGAGCGCACAAAATCCGGAGCCACCCCAAGAGCCCATAGACCAGTAGCTGATCGCTCTCTGGCGACCCGCTCCATCCCAATAGGCTTTGAGCAACGCCAAGCTTGCGGGCATAATACACGCGCCGGATAATCCTTGAAGAATCCTGCCGATAATGAGTACAGGCGTCGCGGCAGCTCCTGCTGGTGTAATGCCCACGAGCAAGGAGCCGACAATGCTAAAGACAAATCCGATCCTGATGATTTTCAACCTTCCCACTCGGTCGGCAAGTCCACCCATTACCACGATAAAAATTCCCGAAAACAGAGAAGTGATCGATACGGCAATGTTCATCATGGAGCTTTCCATCCGAAGATCTTCCGCCATTTCAACATTGATGTTCAACGTTGTCTGCGCAAACAGCCAAAAGGCTAACACTCCTAGAATGATTCCAAAAAGTAACTTGTCATTTCCCTTGTACTTGACTACCTGGTTCATAAGAGATGTTTTTTATTAAGTCCCACAAAAAAAGGGCAGCTTGAATAAAGTCGCCCTTTAAGATTTGCCGTGTCAGGTCAAACAAAAACAGACATAGGTAATGAATCCAACCGGCCATCTACAACATAATATGAGGCACCGGTGCTCCTATCAAATTAACAATCAGGAAGGATTATAGCAAGGAAATGATCAGAGCGGCGCACCAGCAGGTATCCAGCTCTTCTCGCGGGTTGTTCTGCTAGGGC
>DASTYM010000150.1:0-12452 GCA_035764995.1 Cyclobacteriaceae bacterium
GCGAAACAATTTTCCTTCCATCGTCAGACCACCGGGCCATTGAGTAAAACGCATTATCCGGATTGTTGAATTTCTTCAAGACCTGTCCTTGTTCACTATCAATAACAACCAAAGAAGTTTTGTAGGTGTTGTCACTCTCAACGGTAACGATTTTTTTTCCATCAGGAGAAATGGCTGCACCAGCATACCTGGATTTTTTAGTAATAACCCGATATCTCTTAGCATCAACATCATACGCTTTAACTACGGAATAACTTTTTACTCTCCAACGGGGGTCATATCCATACTCAGTCCAAACAACGGTAGATCCTGCCGTTGAAAGCATTCCCGCATCGTTCACAATTCCAGGAATAAAAACTCTTCTTTCGTGCCCGTCTTTCATCGCCACAAAATGAATGATATCACCGATACCACTTTTCATCGCGAGCACACTACCATCCGATAATAGCTGAGGGTAACGATAATCAGTATAAGCTTTCGTATTTCGGTTCAACACAGGCGTGCTTGTTGTGAATCGGGCCGATTGCTGTTCTGCCTCCCACGTTTTATGTAAATCAGAAACCATTTCCCGATAAAGTTGAGGAAGACGAAGACCACTCTCCTTTTTAATAGCACTTGAAAATGCAAACGGGATAAATGGAACATTCCAGGTACGCTTTCCAATTTTTGACCAGATATCAGGATCACCCGTTCGCTTTCGCAGATAACTGATCATGTGATAGCCGAACACATAATGATCATTGATGTTATGTTTATAAGAGCGCAGATATTGTTTATTGTAATCAAATACTCTTCCCTCCTGCAGGTTGGTTCGAAACACAACACCAAAATTTGGAATGCGACCCCGGCCACTGTGTGTGAACGCGGTTTCTGTTGCTACTGCATCACCTTCCCAAAACCATTGAGGCACAGAAGAGGTTGCCATGGCAGCAAGCGTTGCCGGTCCAAACAAATAGTAGAGCGCTCGGTTAAATCCGGTATTAGATCGTTCGAATTGCGCCATATGACGGTATTCGTGCGTGGCTAACTGATTGAGCCAATCATTGGTACCTCCAAAATTGTAATCCTGCGGAGGCATCGTATAAAACTCTGACCGTTTGGGAACGATGCTTACAAATCCATTTGAAACAGCCGACTGATTTTGAAGGATGACCGGGAATTTACGAGGTGCGGCCCCCATTGATTTTCCTTCGGCCTGGCGAATATGTTCAAGTGTATTCGCTAACCGTTGAGCCTGATCTTCAAATCCTTTCGGGTAGAGAACTTTAAAATGGGGAGAGCTAATCCGATACCACTTGACGGAGGGAGGATTGTTTTCCAAAACCTCCTGTGCCTGCATGAGGTGACCGCTTACAAGGCAGAGTAAAACGACTGACCAATACTTCATCAATTGCGTGTAAAGATGAAATATTCAATTCCATTTACTCAAAAACAATACTTATCCGAAAAACTTAACTCAATTCTCTTTAATCCGTATTCCCGAAATGGTGATAGCACTGACCTGGAAAAAGCCAAGCGCACCGTTTGTAAGGTTTGTTCGTGAATTGGCCGGTGGCGGGCTGAACATTCCTCCATCGTTATTCAGGAGATTAAACAAGTCGCTATAAAAGACATATCCAACACGCGACAGGCTGTACATTTCGACCCGGGCCGAATCATCAGGTGCGTAGAAAACAGGAGATGGAACACCATTTATTTCCTCGCCCAACACTTTATCATCGGCAAAGTAGATATCAGTTGGACTATAAATTTTAAGTGAATCGTTGCGGAAGAATTTGAACAAGTAGTAGTCGGTGGTTTCCTGGGGCTCCTTTGCATATAATAGAAGTTCATAAAATTTACCTTCTTCTTTGGGATCTTCCTGTTCTTCTTCGTTAACCTGATATTGAAGAGAGTCGATCTCGGTAATACGGTACATCTTATCTTCTGCCTCGTACAGCTCACCTTCTACTGTAACTGATAAATGATAGCTTCTTTCAGGTTCACCGACAAATGGAACTGTTGGGAGATAATATCCGGTCGAGTCAGCATGGTTATTCGGATTGTGAACAAATGAATATTCGTTTCCAAGATCATCCGATACAAAAACAATCGCATCAGAAACTCTGGGCGTTGCACCCGATTCATAGAAATCAACGGTACGTGAAACTTTCACAAACTGATATCCGGGTTGATTGGATACTAATCCCTCAATGACAACTTTCGGTGGCATTTGATCCAGGTCAAGCACCACCGCTTTATCACATGACCACAAGATCAAAGCAGAAAAGAATACTATGATATAAACAATCCTCATAACCTAAAACTTAAAGTTGTATGTAATAGAAGGCAGAATCGGGAATAGATAAACGAGCCGTGCTTCTTTAACGGTACCATCACCAATCACATTGCCATCGTCATCCTGCTTGGTGCGGGTATAAATTGTAAATGGATTTTGACGATTGTAGGCATTGTACACAGAGAACACCCATTGTCCTTGCCACCTTCTTGAGCTATTTTTCTTCGGTATGAACGTTGCGGATAAATCCAATCGATGGTAAGCAGGTAACAAGTATCCGTTGCGGTCAGTAATCACATCGGGATTGTATCCATCAAATTCATATTTTCCTGCAGGCAACGTTATTGGACGACCCGTGCTGTACGTGAAGTTTGCACCAAACGACCAGCGCTCACTTAATTCATACACAGCATTGAAATTAACCACATTACGTCTGTCATAATTCGCTTTAAATTCGCGTCCCAGATTTACACCGGGTATATCGCGCATCGTTTTTGATAATGTGTAACTCATCATCCCCGTGATCTTTCCTTCTTTTTTGTTGACCATAAACTCGGCTCCATACGAATACGACTTACCCTGACGATATTCTGTTGAAAGATCTTCATTAAAAAAGATTACTGCGTTATCGGCAAAATCGGTAACGTTTTTCATGTTTTTGTAATACGCCTCCACAGACGCTTCATATGTGTTGTTCTTAAAATTCCTGAAATAGCCAATCGCAACCTGGTCAGCGATTTGCGGTTTTAAATAATAACTGCTGGGGCTCCAGGTATTAAAAGGAATTGGAACTGTGCCACTGGAAATCAAGTGTGTGTTTTGAACCATCCGGTTGTACGATGCCTTAATGGATTGATCAGGGCGAAGAACGAACAGCACACCTAATCGCGGCTCCAGGTTTGGATACAATTTGATTGTCTCAAGAGCATCATAATGCACTGTGTCAGTCCTAACAATATTGGTATTGTCTTTTGGATCCTGATACAGGAACACATCACCTGCTCCTACATTTTGAAACAGGGATAACCGAAGTCCATAGTCAAGGGTAACTTTCTCATGTAGGCGCTGCTTGTTACTTACGTATAATGCATGATCTATTGCATACATGTGAGCGAGTTCTACACTTTCAAAAATTGACCCATCAGTATTGGGAGATATTTTACCAGGCGAAAACCTTCTGCCCGTTATATGATAACCAAAGGATAATTCATTGTTGAGATTGATGTAATACGTAAGATCATTTTTCAAACTTACCTCCTGCAGATTCGAAACCCATTTGATGCCCTGCACCGGATCATCCACTTCCAATTTGTAATCGAAATTACTCAGGATAAGAGTTGTGTTGGAAAACAACTTTTCGTTAAAGAGGTGATTCCATCGGAATGTACCGGTTGCGTTACCCCATCCAAAACCAAAATTATTCTGAAACTTAAAAATGTCGCGACCGGCATAAAACGCAACAAAAAAACGGTTATTGTTATTGTAACGCCAGTTCACTTTTGCATTGACATCGTAAAAATAAACGATGTTATCCTGACCAGCAGCTTTCAAAAATATATCGGCATACGAGCGCCTCGCAGAAACGATATATGAACTTTTTTCTTTTCGAAGTGGCCCTTCTACCATCACCCGGCTTGCCATTGTACCGATACCTCCAGACATCCCGAACCTTTTATTATTACCATCTTTGGTTCTCACATCAAGGATCGATGAAAGCCGGCCCCCAAAGCGTGAAGGAATACCGCCTTTATACAGTTCAGAATCTTTGATTACATCGGCATTAAAAACGGAGAACAATCCAAACAAATGCGAGGGATCGTATATGGGGGCTTCGTCAATCAGGATCAGGTTTTGATCACCACTTCCTCCACGCACAAAAAAACTGGACGTTCCTTCACCTGCTGAAATCACTCCCGGCAGCATTTGGATGTTCTTAATGATATCAACCTCTCCAAATAATGCCGGAAGTTTTCTCACTTGAGCCATATCAAGGGTATTCCGGCTCATTTGAATATTGGTGACATTTTCATCCAATACCTTATCAGTCACCACAACCTCCTTGATGACGGTAGCTTCGCCTTCGAGTTCGATGTTCCTGGATTGATCTTGCGAAACTGTTACTGAAATGGTCTGTGTTTTAAACCCTACAAAGCTGAAGGTAATATCATAAGTACCAGCGGGAACCGTAAGGGAATAAAACCCGTAGGCGTTGGTGAGGGTTCCCGATTGCAGGGCTGAAATATACACGCCTGCGCCAATTAGCTCTTCCCCATTCAGGGCATCCTTAACATATCCATTAAGTGTGTATTTTTGCTGACTATAGGCCGAAACTGAAACAACTAATAAACTAAAGATCGTAAAAATGCGCATGGAAACCTGTGGGTCAAATTTTATACCAACAGTTTTACGTGAATATTGATTACTTGTTGTATTACCCGCTAAGAATTCCGGAAAATTTACATTGAGATAATATGTTCAAGAGATTAAAAGAACTTTACCAGCAATATAAGCCCTATGTTCGTGTGGATTTGATCATGTATGGCGTGCTGATCCTGATGATCATTCTTTACTTTATCATCACTGTTATTCGGAATTAACCGAACTGCTTCGACAGCTTCTCCCCAATTACAGTAAAATCTCCCGCACATTTTCCTTAATCTTCCCGGCCAGGTCATCGGTGGGCAAATCATTGATATCGCGTCCGAAAGGATCTTCAATTTCTTCTGCAATTAATTCAACACTCAACAGTACAAAGGTTACCAGTAGTACCGTTGGAATAGTAATATATTGGAAGGTGGTCACAAAGCCGAAGGGAAGTGTGACAATGTAAATGAAAATAAATTTCTTGATGAACATCGAGTACGAATACGGAATGGGTGTATTCTTAATACGTTCACAAGCTCCAATGATGTCGATAAAGTCTTTCATTTCTTTATCCAGTACCCTGAACTGATCTCCTGAAAGTTTCTTCTTTTCATACAAATCATTAATCCTGGTATAGAGCATTCCGGCTATGATATTCGGTTTATGTTTAACTTTATTGATTTTGTTCAGGAAATGTTCATCCGGGATATCCAGTTCAGTTACTTGAACGCCTTTCCGTAAATGCTCTTTTGAAGCAATAACAAAATTGGGAATCATTTGAGCAAACCACGTTCTGTTCTCAGAATCATTTTTATCGAGATAAGCATTGATTTTCAATGCGTAGTTGCGAGTACTGTTTACCATAGCTCCCCATAATCTTCTGCCTTCCCACCAACGGTCATATGCTGAATTAGTACGGAATACAAGGAACAAACCCAGCACAATACCTAATAAGGAGTGAAGAGCAGTGGTGTTTTGAATATGGATGCTATTGATGTCAATAACTTCAATCATCACCACACATACAATGACCGTAAAAATGGTCATGAAAATAAGCACCGGCATCATGGTCTTAACCACGAACCGGCTATACGAGTGAAAAATAAGATCAAACCACGATTTTGGATTGTAAGTGACCATAACTGGTAAAAAAACAGGTTGCTAATAAAACGGAATAGAAAGTCATTTCCAACCGCAACCCTCAAAAGGGTTTTGCGTATATGATTTAAAATACTATCTTTATAATATCATTTTAATATCACTCCTATGAACAACGAAAAAGAATTCTCTCCGCTTTCGGGGTACATCATGTTGGTGTTCGTCCTGGGCCTCATGCTTCTGGGTATATGGGGCTTGATTGCCGTTCGAAGCCTTGTTTTTATCTGGCCGCTTGTAATCGGATTTATATTGATGCCGGGATTTTTCTTCATCAATCCGAATAGTTCAGTCGTGCTGGTGCTCTTTGGAGATTACAAAGGAACAGTCAAGAAAAACGGCTTCTACTGGGTAAACCCATTCTTTATTAAAAAGCCGATCTCTCTTCGCGCCAGAAATTTCGACAGTGAAAAAATTAAAGTGAATGATAAGGTCGGCAACCCGATTCAAATCGGTGTGATTTTGGTGTGGCAGGTGCGCAACACCTTCAAAGCTGCCTTTGAAGTAGACAATTATGAGAATTTCGTGAAAGTGCAAAGCGATTCAGCTGTTCGGAAGCTTGCCGGTCAGTACGCCTACGACAACTTTGAAACAGATTCGGAAGTAACGTTGCGTTCAGGTCATGAAGAAGTAAATCACGCGCTGGAAGAAAACCTTCGCAGCAGATTAGACATGGCCGGCATTCAGGTAATTGAAGCACGTATTGGTTACCTGGCGTACGCTCCTGAAATTGCCAGTGCTATGTTACGTAGACAACAAGCTACTGCCGTTGTTTCTGCCCGATATAAAATTGTAGAAGGTGCTGTGAGCATGGTTCAAATGGCGCTTGAACATCTCTCGAAACAAAACATTATTGAATTAGACGAAGAACGCAAAGCAGCCATGGTCAGCAACCTGATGGTTGTGCTGTGTGCAGATAAAGATGTCAGCCCTGTAGTGAACACCGGAACATTGCATAATTAATATGGCACACATTCACTACGAAGAAGAGCAACGGTTTTCCCATGTCACCTGGATCTGGGTAGCCTTTGTTCTTCTCTTGTTAGCTGCTCCCACGTTAACCTTACTCAGCGATTCGGTAAGTGAAGAGGATATGACAAAAGTTTTATTGAGTACAGCACTGGCATTTCTACCAATGGGTGTCATCTTGCTCTTCGCCAAACTTCAAATAAGAATCGATGGAGAAGGGCTTCATTACCGTTTTATTCCATCAGTATTTAAATGGCGCACAATCGCTAAAAACAATATTCAGTCTTTTGAAGTGACAGCGAAAAAAAATCTGTGGGAAAAAATAGAATGTGGGTACGGTTACCGAAGGAACCGGTTTAACAAGACAATCTCCATGAATGTGACCGGTTCTAAGTTTGCGCGAATAACATTAACGGGCGGACAGAAATTAAAAATAGGTACTGTAAACCCCGAAAGTATGGAGCGGGCTTTACGTCAATTAACTTCACCTGACAATAACTAATCGATGGCTCAGAAGAAACCTTTTGTTCTCAGACTTGATCCGGAAATACTGAAAGCAATTGAGAAATGGGCTGCCGATGATTTCCGGAGTACAAACGGCCAGCTTGAATGGATTGTCTCCAAAGCCCTGAAAGAAGCCGGTCGCCTGAAAAAATAGCAGAATATTTTTAAAACGTGTTGCACCGACCAAGTCGTTACCTTTATCTTTCTGACTAAATCGAATGCAATGCCTATGAAAAACTTGAAGATGGTACAGATTTTATTCCTGTTGGTTTGTTTACTCGGCTATACTATTTCTTCAGCACAATCGGATTATGTTGTTACCACTAAAGGTGATACGATTTACGGAAAGGTGAAATACCTGAATTACGGATTTGATAAGAAAGTGCAGGTTATTAATGATAAAAAAAATGTGTACACCATTTTGCAAACGACCGGATTTATGCTTGACAATGAGATATATCACACCGTTCGATCTGCACAGGGATATGCATATATGAAGGTTTTAAAAACAGGCTACTTAAGCTTGTATGCCTTTCAGCAGCCTAATCAGACGTCATGGGATGGTACGCTGCTGAGCAAGAAAGATGGGAGAAGTATGGAAGTGCCAAATATTGGTTTTAAAAAAAATCTGAAAAAATTCTTAATCGAATGTCCAACTGTAACCGATCGGATTGATTCCGGAGAGCTGGGTAAATCAGAAATTTCAGAAATCGTTGATGCTTACAACCAATGCATTGATCTGAATACCAAAAACCAGGCCCTTTCAACACCTTCTGAACAAAAAGAAAATGCCATTAAACTGAGTAGCTGGGATCAACTGGAAGCCGATGTAAAAAATCTGGGAGATTTCGAAGGCAGTAAAGATGCACTTGAAATGATTCAGGATATTAAATCAAAAATTGGCAAAGGAGAAAAAGTTCCCAACTTCTTAACCGAGGGATTAAAAGAAACACTCAAAAATCAAAGCTCAATTCAAGCCACCCTTGAAAAGGCCTTGCAGGAAATAAAGAATTAATGTTGACGCGATAATTTTTTTAGGGAATCAAGAATGATTTTCTTATTGAACACGAGGATAACCATGGAGCATGTTGCCACGATCAACGCGTATAAAAATAACTGACCTCCATCTCCTTTTACTTCTATTCCTAAAAGGGTGAAGTGCATCATGATGGCTCCTGCCATCAATCCCAGGGCCAGTAAGGCACCAAGCCAGGCTGTGAGATTAATGAGTATTAAAACTGATGCTATCAATTCGAGTACACCCACTGCAATCCGTCCCCAGGGTTCCATTCCTACTGTGGTAAAGATAAAGACTGACTCCTCTGAGGCAGTAAATTTAAAATAGAGCGTCTGCAACATAATCAAAGCCGCCACCAGGCGAATTCCCCAGTAGATAAGAACTTTTGATTTTTCCATACACCAAATGTACGGCAGATACCCACACGAAAATGTCATTTAAACGACCAGTATTTACTATTTTGCTTGTGAACAGTTACGTACATGGCATTATTCGAGGTAAATCCTAATATTTCAAAAGCGAAAACAATCGCTACTGATTTCTATTTAAATCCTGAATACTATCATCAGGCAAAGGAAAAAATATTTGCCAACACGTGGCAATTCATTGGCGATACCGATCAGGTAAAGGATCCTGGTTGGGTTACACCTATCAATCTGTTAGAAAGCTATATTAACGAGCCCCTGGTATTGTCGCGCGACAAACAAGGTGCGCTGCATTGTCTTTCCAATGTATGTACACACCGGGGCAATCTGGTTGTTGAGCGACCTTGTAAACTCAACGATATCCGTTGCAAGTACCATGGCCGCAGATTCCAACTCGATGGAAAATTTTTATCGATGCCGGAGTTTAAGGAGGTGGAGAATTTTCCAACACAGGAAGATGACCTTACCAGGTTGCCGCTTTTCCAAGTGGGTAAATGGCTGTTCACATCACTCAATCCAACTATTAATTCGGATTTATTTTTTTCAGATATGCAAAAGCGTATCGCCTGGATGCCTTTGAACGAATTTCACTTTAGGCCCGATTTGTCGAATGAATATATGGTGAATGCTCACTGGGCGCTTTATTGCGAAAATTATCTCGAAGGTTTTCATATTCCATTTGTTCACGCTGGACTGAATTCTATCATTGATTATGGGAATTATACAACTGAATTATTTCCGTATTCAAGTCTGCAATTGGGGTTGGCAAAAGACGAAGACACAGAAGTGTTTGATATTCCATCTTCGTCACCAGATTTTGGAAAGCAGGTTGCAGGATATTATTTCTGGGTATTCCCGAACATGATGTTTAATTTCTATCCCTGGGGACTCTCCATTAACATTGTGAAGCCCATTGATATTTCAACATGCAAAGTCTCATTTCTATCTTATGTGTGGGATGAAAACAAACTCCGTCAAGGCGCGGGATCCAATCTGCATCAGGTTGAAATGGAGGACGAGGATGTTGTACAAAATGTACAGAAGGGAATTCGCTCTCGTTTCTACAAGCACGGTCGCTATTCTGTAACACGCGAGACCGGTACGCATCATTTTCATCAGCTCATTGCCAAGTTCATGAACGAATGAGACTTTTACTTTGTGCCTTACTGGTATTTACAGGTTGTCAACAAAAACAATCAACCGAAGTTCCGATCGAAGCAGGTCCTGATTCTGTTGAAACTACTCCGTCAGATGCTTATGAGGAACCACAGCAGAACTATAATTACAAAGAGTTTTTCGGCACCTATGATCACGAAAGCAATGCCAAAGGCTTCACTGCCATGCTGGTGTTAAGGCAAAATGGAAATGATATCTATTTTACAGCTTCTGTTTCACAAGGAAGCTGCAAAGGAGAAATGGAAGGCGTTGTAATGATGGCCGAACACAGCGAACTGGAATACATGGGCTTTTTTGAATCAGACGACTGCCGGCTTCAATTCATCTTTAATCGTCCCGAAAAAAAAGTTGACATCAAGGAAATCAGCCTTTGTCATTTGCTGGAACCAGGTTGCAGCTTTGAAGGCATTTTTGTAAAACGATCAGGCGAATAATTATAGCCCGGCAAGATCCCATGCGAGCTTGGGATTAAATTGAATCTCTCCCTTCACAACTTCCAATGGCGACTCAAAATTATCATCATACAACATGCCTGTTCCGAGACCTTGGGGAATGGTTACCGGATAGTTAGCTGTAAACTGACAAATGGCATTAAGCCCAATATTTGATTCAAGCGCAGATGTCATCCACCAGTTGATTCCTTGTGCCTCCGCAATAGAAATCCATTCTTCAGACGATTGGATCCCTCCGATTAACGATGGTTTCAGAATGATATAGTTTGGTTTAATTCGTTCCAGAAGTCTCTTTTTATCGTCTGCCGATTCTACGCCAATCAATTCCTCATCCAGCACAATAGGAATTGGAGATTTCCTGCAAAGCTCCTCCATTTCAGGTCGTCCCGGTTTGATCGGTTGCTCGATTGAATGGATTTTATACTTGGCAAGATCGTAGAGCTTGTACAGCGCATCTTCAGGCTTAAATGAACCATTGGCATCGAGCCGCAATTCGATATCATCACGAAAGTATTTTTTTCTGATGTAATGAATGATATCGCACTCCTTCTCAAAGTTCAACCCTCCTATCTTTATTTTGATGCACTTAAATCCTTCTTCAATTTTAATTGATGCCTGTTGCAACATCACATCTAAATCTCCCATCCACACCAGTCCGTTGATCGGAATCGGCTTGGCCTGAATAAAGGAGTTGTTGAAAAGAATCCGTTCACCCCCATTTTTTAAATCGATCAAGGCAGTTTCCAACCCAAAAACAATCGATGGGTATCCTGGTGGAACAACTGCTTTGGCATCTTTCAGCAGTGTGTTAGCCTGTAGTGAGAGTGAAGGAATTTGAGCAACCACGCGTTGAAGTACTTCTTCATAATCCGGTTTAGCGTCAATGCTTAATCCGGGCAAGGGTGCACACTCGCCAATCCCAAAAACATCGGGTTTTGTTTCATCCCATACCTTGATAAACCAGGAAGTCCGGTCGACCATTCGGCCCCGGGAAGTACGGGCAGTGAAGTTGAAATGAAATACCTTTTTTGTAAAAGAGGCTTGTAGCGCCATGCAGTTAATTAATCCACTAAAATAAAATAATTTTTCAGCATTAACTTTGGGACTGTGATTAACCTGATTGATCTGATTAGCATGATTTTGATAATATGACTGACACCATCCTCATTCAAAACTATACTTACGACTTGCCGGCTGATAAAATTGCGGCACACCCGCTTGCCAACCGGGATGAATCGAAACTATTGGTGTATAACAAAGGTAAAATTCAGCACGCCACCTTCAAGTCCGTTGTAGACTTCCTGCCTTCAAATTCGTTTCTGGTTTTTAATGATACCAGGGTAATTCCGGCACGCATTCACTTTCAAAAAGAAACCGGTGCAGAAATTGAAATATTTTTACTAAGCCCCCAAAAGCCAAGCACAATTATGGCAGATGCAATGCTTGCCAATAAGATTTGCACCTGGCAATGCACCATCGGTAATTTGAAACGCTGGAAGGATGATCAATCCCTGATAAAAGTGGTCAATGAAATTTCGCTGCATGCAAAGCTCATTGATAGAACTGAAGGAATTGTTGAATTCACCTGGGCCACCGGGCAATCCTTTGCAGAGATCATAAGCATCATGGGATTAACACCCTTACCACCTTACATTAAGCGCGATGTGTCCTCGGAAGACGTAAATCGTTATCAAACTATTTATTCGCACTATGAAGGTGCCGTTGCCGCACCTACTGCTGGATTACACTTCACCGAAAAGATCATGAAGTCGCTGGAGCAAAAGGGAATCAAAAAAGATTTTCTCACACTGCACGTCAGCGCTGGCACATTTCAGCCGGTAAAAACTGATAATGCATTGGAGCACACCATGCATCATGAACAAGTTGTGATCAGTAAAAAAACTATTGAGAACCTGATTTCACCCAATCAGTTTACAGTTGCTGTCGGCACCACATCGATGCGCACGTTGGAAAGTCTTTACTGGTATGGAGTACAGTTACTTGAAAATCCAGCTAGCAATTTTTTAATAACCCAACATGATCCATATGTAAAAAGAAAATTGCCATTACGCAACGAAGCCCTCGAAGCAATCTCTTCCTATATGCAACAG
>DASTYM010000151.1:0-6269 GCA_035764995.1 Cyclobacteriaceae bacterium
CGATCGAAATAACTGAGCAATCGAAGGCCATTCCCTATTTTGAGTATGCACTGAAAAATAAGACTGCAGTCCCAAACACCCTGTACTTTGAGTTGGGGGACCTCTATTTAAGGAGTGAGAACATCCAGAAAGCTATTGATAGTTATAATCAGTATAAGGAACTGAACAAAGCTGATAAGAAAGCAGTAGCGAAGGCAGACCGGGCTGTTGAAATATGCCACAATGCAGCAACATTCATGTCAGTGAACCGCCCGGCCGAGGTGCATAACTTCAGCCCAACTGTAAACACAAAATTTACGGAGTATAACCCTGTTGTTTCGGCCGATGAAAGTGTGATGGCCTTTACAGCATTGCGCCCAAATACCGGTAAGACACGCTCCGGAGATAAGTATATTGAAGAGATTCTGATTTCCTACAATAAATCAGGTACCTGGTCGGAACCTGTGGTTGTCCCGGTGGCCTCAGAGTATAATGTGGGGACAGCGGGGATTTCAGCCGATGGACAGAAGATGTTAATCTTTATGGGAGGAGCTACCGACCCGGGTAACATTTTTGTAATCAATAAAACAGGTGAGACCTGGTCGAAGCCATCAATTCTTGCCAGCACGTTAAACAGTAAGTACTTGGAGTCAACAGCCAGTATTACACCTGATGGAAAGACCATCTACTTTGCCAGCGATCGTTTAGGAGGAGCAGGTGGAATGGATATTTTTAAAGTTGAACTTCAGGCCAATGGAACCTGGAGTGCACCTGTGAATTTGGGAGCACCCATTAATTCAAAGGACAATGAAGATGCACCTTATATCCACCCCGATAAGAAGACCATCTTCTATACATCTGATGGCCACAACACGATGGGTGGTCGGGATATTTTCTTTAGTAAACTGATTGGTAACAAGTGGACAAGACCTGAAAACATGGGTTACCCGATCAACACCACAGCCAACGATAACTACTTCACACTCATTGCCGATGGTACCCGGGGTTATTTCTCTTCTGATAGGAAGGGTGGACTTGGATCGCAGGATATTTATTACATGGATATGCCCGAGGGAGCTTCTAATATTCCTTTGACAATGATTAAGGGCCGCATTCTCAATACAGAGACAGGCAAACCAATTTCGACCAAGATTTATCTTATTGATAATGAGACCAATAAGAAACTGGATTTTGTCTATGACCCGGACCCGGAAACAGGTAATTACCTCATTATCCTGCCTCCTGCAAAAAACTATGACATGGTTATTGAGTCGGAGGGATTCCTTCCTTATACGCTCAACATCAATGTTCCAAACCAGGATTACTTCTATGAGTTATATCAGCAGATTAACCTGAAGACCATCAAACAGTTTGATGTTGTTGTTGGACAAGAAGTTCAGGTGAAAAATGCATTTTATGATGCCAACCAGGATGTGAAGGCTGACTTACGAAAAACCCACGAAGCGAAACTGGTGCAAAGCGGAAATGTTGACATCTATGATATGATGCTTGACCTGGTAGCTGCGGGCGATCAGGAAGGTATTGATTACGTGCTTGACCTGATCCACATGAGCAACACGATTGAGAATATTGATTTTGCGGATACAAACACCAAGCTGGAAGTCGCTAACAGAGAGTACTATTATGACGAAAGCGATGAGAGTAAGTTTGAAAAGAAGAAGGTGGATGATAAGACAATTCTGTCACTGCCGACTTTCATGGTAACAGAAGAAGCAAGCAAGCAAAAGAATCAGCCCAAGAAGACGTCAACATTCGATAAAGCAGCACTTACCAAATTAGCTAAAGTTTACTTTGACGCTGGTAAAAGTGATTTGAAGGCCCAATACAATACCCAATTGGATGCATTGTTAGCCGAGTTGAATAAATATCCTGACCTAGGGGTAGAGATTTCGGGATTTGCTTCTGCTGAGGGAACCGAAGAATTAAACAGGGAGCTTTCAAACAAGCGAGCTATTACAGTGTTGGATTACTTTAACCACAAGGGCATTGTGAGGAGACGAATTGTTGCGAAGGGTTATGGAGCTTCTAAAGACCAGGCCGCTTCGAAAGAGGAGGGCAGAAGAGTAGAGGTTCGGATTGTTGATTTAAATGCTCAGTAGTAGCTGAAGAATTGAACTTTGCGTCCTTGCGGCTTTGCGTGAGATTATTTTCACACAAAGCCGCAAAGGAGGTATACCCAACAAAAAAAGCCCCGACAAGTCGAGGCCTTCTTTTATTCTATAAGGGGCAAAAATTAATCTTTCTTTTCGCCTTTAGTTGTTCTTACATAGTCTGTGTATCCCATCGCAGCAGCAAATCCAATAATAACTGCAACAATGGCGATGAAAATATTAGCTCCGTCTCCTATAAACTGATGAAACATAATCGGTTCGTTTTTATGAATTCAAAGGTATGTTTTTGATCGTAATTCCCGAAATGAATTTGTATTAAAAGCTATGGATTTGGTCAGATACTTAGTTCTTCTTTATGACTCCGTAATACACTAATTATAAAGGAGATATGGTCAACCAGCTCAACACCAAATAGTTCTGCGCCCTTATAAACCTCATCGCGTTCCACCTTGGCCGCAAAACCCTTGTCCTTTAACTTCTTTATAACGGATTTAGCCTCTAAAGTTGAAATCCCATCCGGGCGGACCTGGCAACAGGCAATTGTAAAGCCGGTTAATTCATCGCAGGCCAGCAGAGCTTTGTCAAGCAGGTTTGTATAGTTAACATTCCATTTAGTATAATGTGCTGATATGGCGTGGGCGATTTTTTCTTCACCCATCCCCCTCAGTTTTTCGACAATAACTGCAGGATGTTTATCCGGGAATGCCTCGTAATCGGCATCGTGCAGGAGTCCTGCAATGGCCCACTCTTCTTTATTTTCTCCTAACTTTTCTGCGTAGGCTGTCATAACCAATTCAATGCTGCGCATGTGGCGCAACAAGCTCGCGCTTTTGGTCATCTGTGCAAGTATTTCACGGGCTTCGGGCAGGGTCATCAACTCACGAATTGTTTGCGTTTGCCCATGTAGTAGAAATTAATCGAGGCCAGGAATACCAGTACGACTAATACGAGGAGAATAATAAACAAGCGTGTGTTATTGAGCTGAAGTGTTTTTATCTCAGATTCCTTTTTAAGTATCTCAAACTCTTTCTCTTTCTCCTGAATGTTTAATGCCATTTCCATTTGCGCAATGTTGCGGCTGCTTTCCTGTCCGTAAATTCTTTCACGGATAGAATCATATCTCAGCATGGTGTAATAGGCATCCTTGACCGCGCCCAACCGGAATTTATTTTCGGAACTGTTTTTAAGGATAGCCGGAATAAAACTGTAAGCCTGCAGTTCATTGGCCAGCCTTTCAGCTTCGTTTAAATATTGCTGAGCAGGTTTTGGCTGCCCAGCCTTGGTATAGGCAATACCAATATTGGTTAATGTGTTTAACATTCCCAGCCGATTGTTATTCGTGCGTTCTATTTCCAACGCCTTTTGATAATGCTCGATGGCGCGTTGATAATTTCCCTGTTTGAAATACACATTTCCCATGTTATCCATCGGGTCAGAATAAGCTTGTCCTAATTTTGTACTGAGTTGATAAGCCTCTGAGAAATAGCGCATCGCTTTCTCGTACAACTGCAAATCGACATGAAGATTTCCCAGGTTGTTTAGCGATCCTACGATCTTTGCTTCATCCTTTAGCTGCACGAATAGGGAATGGGATTCTTCCAAATATTTCATTGCCTGACCGAAGTCTCCTTTTATGGAATAAATCGTAGCGATATTATTTTTAGTGGTAGCAATTCCTTCTTTATTATCAAGGGACTCATAGGCCTGAAGAGAAGTGATATAATATTGAAGGGCCTTATCTAACGCTCCCTGGCTTTTGTATGCAACGCCAAGATTATTATAAGAGGCCGCCATTCCCTTTTTATCATTGATATCAGTTGCCAGGCTCAGTGCCTCACGGGTATATCCGATTGCCTTGATGGGATCGGACTGAATATTGGCCCGGAAAAGTTCATTCAGCGCTTTAACTTTATGTTCGTTCCTTGCAGTATCGAGTACCGCCAGTAAACTATCTTTTTGCTGACTCTGGGCTACATTTATAGAGACAATTATGAGGGAGAAAAAGAGAAAAAAACGCTTACACATGGTTCTCACAGGTTTTCAGGAGTTAAAGATAGTCCAAATTACGGTATTGAAATGGTGCAATTTGTGTGAATCGACCGTTGGCATAATTTTCATTTATATTTGATTGAATCATTGGTAACCTTCCTGAAAAAAATTATGCAAAAAACGCTGCATCTGCTTATTCTATTGCTATTCACCAGCGCTACTGTCAATGCCCAATCGGTGGAGGAAACTTCCGTAACTGATGTTATCAACCGATTATTTACGGCTATGAATAAGGCTGACAGCTCAATGCTTCGATCAACCTTTGCAAATGACGTAACGATGGCAACAGCTGCCCGTAACAAGGAAGGAAATCCAGTGTTGAGACGCGAAGATTCGATCAATGATTTTGTTAAACAAGTTGGATCACAAAAACCAGGTATACTCGCAGAAGAAATTTGGGGGCTCAAGATTCAGATTGATGGTGACTTTGCACAAGCGTGGTGTGATTATGCATTTTATTATGACAACAAATTTAGTCACTGCGGTGTAGATGCATTTCATCTTTTTAAGACAAGGGAGGGTTGGAAAATTTTTCACCTGGCCGATACCAGGCGAAAGGATGGCTGTAAAGTACCGGATGAGATTCAGAAGAAACATCAATAAATTTTAACATCTGTAAAGGCTTTAAGACAATGTCTATGAAGAAACTAGTTATTATTATCTGTGTAGCGATCAGCACCATTTCGTTCGCGCAAGAAAAAACAATTACAACATTTATTTTAGTCCGTCATGCGGAAAAGGATCTTACCCAAAGCACGAATGATCCTGATTTATCCATAGAAGGTAAGAGCCGCGCGACCCGGTTGAGTGAACTATTTAAGAAAGCGGATATCGCTGCCGTTTATAGTACACCGTTCAAGCGGACTCAACAAACCGTAGCGCCACTTGCACTGCAACATTCACTTAATGTAGTGTCGTACCAGGCTATGGTGAAAGAAGATGTTGATTTAATGTTACAGAAACATGGCGGCCAAACGGTTGTCGTAAGCGGCCACTCAAATACAATTCCAAACTTGATTAATTACCTGATAGGCGAGGATAAATACAAAAACTTTTCTGACGAGGACTATGGCAACATTGTGATCGTTTCCGTTACCGAGCGTGGCAAGAATGCCAAGGTAGTTTGGATGAGATATTGATTACTTGATCTTAAAACTGTTCAGGATTTTTTCGCCTATTTCTTTATAGTTGTCGAACTGAGCCTGCTCAGCGGCAAAAGTTAGTACGTAAGCTTTAATACCTTTTATCCTGAGTAGTTGCACAAATTTAAGTTTCGTGGTTCCCTGTTCACCGGTGAAAATAATTTTGTGATACTCCCCAGCTGTATCTTTCAGTCGCTTGCTTTCACTAATCTTAAAATTGCTTAATGATGTTTGGAACGTGCTTTCTGACTGTTTAACAAGTTTATCCAGGTATATGGTCGTTCCCCGTAAATCATGAATAATGAGATTTACATTTTCCGGAAAAAGATCTTGAGTAGAAGTTAACACCGAACGTACTACGAAAGTGGTACCCTGGTAACCTGTCTGATCCAAATCCCAACTAACAGGATATTGAATCGAATAGTTGTCTTTAGTTAATACTTTCCAGTTTGCAGGTGCTTGCTGTGCGCGGGAAGTAAAAGATAATAGAACCGTTAAAAATATAAGAGTTGCTCTCAAGGTTGTGAAGGTTTCTATGCTAAATTATGAAACACACTCTGTACATCGTCATCTCCTTCCAACGCTTCAATAAGTTTTAGCACTTCGTCCTGTTGTGCTTCTGGAAGTTCCTTCGTAGTGGTGGGAATGTATTGCAACTCTGAGCTTTTTGCATCAAACTTCTTTTCTTCAAGGAATTTGGCCATCTGCCCGAAGGCTGTGAACTGGGTGTATACCACAATTTCTTCATCTCCCCGTTCAATATCTTCTGCGCCCGCATCGATGAGGTCCAATTCTACTTCATCAAGATTTAATTTGTCAAGGTCAAACTTGAAAACACCCTTGTGTTCAAACATAAAGGATACCGAACCAGAATTACCCATGCTTCCATTATTCTTTGAAAAATGAAGGCGAATATTGGCAACGGTACGGGTTGGGTTGTCAGTAGCACACAATACCAATACAGGAA
>DASTYM010000152.1:0-9301 GCA_035764995.1 Cyclobacteriaceae bacterium
TATCAATTAGTAAAAAGTTGACAATTGACGAATCAACGGTTAACAATGTTGTCAATTGTGAATTGTCAACTGTACGTTATCAAAGAAATGGCTGAGCTCAAGGACATATTATATAAAGTGTCGATCACATCTTCTTATGGCAACATGAGTGTGGATGTGAAAGGTATTTGCTTTGACTCGCGCCAAGTGAAACCAGGTTTTGTATTTGTAGCAGTAAAAGGCACACAATCCGATGGACACCAATTTATCGCCAAGGCCATCCAGTCGGGAGCGAGTGCTATTGTTTGTGAAAAATTACCCGAAACAATACATGAAAAAATTGCCTACACCACCGTCAAAAATAGCGCCCAAGCGCTGGGAATTATTGCTTCTAATTTTTTTGGCAACCCGTCACAAAAATTAAAACTGGTTGGTGTAACCGGTACTAACGGAAAAACAACTGTGGCAACGTTGCTCTACCAGCTGTTTGGCTCGCTGGGGCATCGTGCAGGGTTGATTTCCACTGTTGAGTACCGGGTTGTCGACCAGGTTTTGCCTTCTACTCACACAACACCGGATCCGATTCAGCTGAACGAACTGCTGAATAAAATGATCGAAGCAGGATGTACTTATGCGTTTATGGAAGTGAGCTCACATGCGGTTGATCAGGAGCGCATTGCGGGGTTGAAGTTTGTGGGAGGAATTTTCACCAACATTACCCACGATCACCTCGACTACCACAAGACTTTCGAAAACTACATCAAGGCGAAGAAAGGATTTTTTGATGATCTCAGCAGCGATGCATTCGCACTGGTAAATGCGGATGACAAGCGTGGTATGGTGATGATGCAAAACACCAAAGCGAAAAAGCAGTCCTTCGGGTTAAAAAAGATGGTCGACTTTAAAGGTAAGATCATCAGCAACACTATTCAGGGATTGGAGATGGAAATTGGAGGAAAGGTAGTATGGTTTAAACTCATCGGAGATTTTAATGCCTACAATCTGTTGGCTGTTTACGGAACAGCGGTATTGTTAGGTGAAGAATCTGAAAATGTGCTCACTGTACTTTCGGCAATGAAAGGCGCAGTGGGAAGATTTGAGCTGATACTGCCCGGATCAAAAATCACGGCTATTGTCGACTATGCGCATACACCTGATGCATTGAAAAATGTATTGGCAACCATCGCTCAATTCCGCACCGGAACAGAGCAAGTGATTTCCATTGTGGGGTGTGGAGGGAATCGTGATAAAACAAAGCGTCCGTTGATGGCATCGATCGCTTGTCGTTTCAGTGATAAAGTTGTCCTGACTTCAGACAATCCGCGAGACGAGGAGCCAATGGCAATCATTAAGGATATGCAAACAGGCATCGGACCGAGTGATGCTCGTAAGACCCTGGTGATCGCAGATCGTGAGGAAGCAATCAAGATGGCTTGCATGATGGCCAAGGAAAAAGACATCGTATTGGTAGCAGGCAAGGGTCACGAAACGTACCAGGAAATTAAAGGAGTAAAATATCCTTTTGACGATAGAGAAGTTGTAGAAAGAATGTTGAAGCTATTTAATAATTGATGATCAATGGTCGATGTGCCGATTAGCCAATTGAGGAAATGAGAAACTATAAAGATAATGCGATAGTGAAGATGACTTTCCAGTTTGCACTGGAAATCATTGACTTTGTGGAAATCTTAAGGAGTGAAAAGCGATTTGCTTTTGCTGATCAGTTGAGCAGGTCAGGATGCTCGATAGGCGCCAACGTTAAAGAAGCTCAAGGAGCAGAAAGCAAGGCTGATTTCATTCACAAAATGAAGATTGCATTGAAGGAGGCAGAGGAAACTGAGTTTTGGCTTGAGCTATGTGAACTAGCCAGGAATTATCCGAAACGCAAGAAATTACTCAGTGACATTGAAAGCATTTTGAAAGTATTGAACAAAATAATATCGACATCGAAGGTCAAAGCAAAAGCATTGGCTAATTGAAAATTGATAATTGAGAATTAAGAGAGATGCTGTATTACTTATTTGATTATTTAGATAAGAATTTTGACCTGATCGGAGCAGGGGTGTTTAAGTACATCTCGTTCCGTGCTGGGATGGCTGCGTTCATTTCGTTGTTGATTACGATCACTTTCGGTAAAAACTTGATTAATTTTTTAAGAAAGAAGCAAGTCGGAGAAGAGATTCGCGATCTTGGTTTACAAGGTCAGTCTGAGAAAAAAGGAACACCGACCATGGGGGGGCTCATCATCATCGCGGCTATTCTTGTTCCAACATTATTACTGGCGAAACTCGACAACGTGTACGTGATCTTGTTGATCACCGCAACGGTGTGGATGGGAGCGATCGGTTTCCTTGATGACTATATCAAAGTATTTAAAAAAGATAAAAAAGGGCTGGCCGGCCGTTTCAAAATTGTTGGCCAGGTTGGGTTGGGATTGATTGTTGGGTTCACACTTTATTTCAGCGACAATGTTGTTGTAGGTGAAGTGAAGCAAACTACTAAACCGGCTACGGAGGTGGCTCAACCAACACCTGAGTCCACATTACAATATAGGAGGTCAACCGAAACGACTGTTCCGTTTTTCAAGAATAATGAATTAGACTACAGTAACTTTTTGCCGGATTCCCGCAAAGATTATACATGGATCATCTATGTGTTAGTTGTTGTGGTGATTGTAACGGCAGTTTCAAATGGTGCAAACATTACCGATGGCATCGATGGCCTGGCAGCCGGTGCTTCGGGAATTATCGGAATAACGCTCGCGATTTTTGCGTATCTCTCTGGCCGTGTCGACTTCTCAAGTTATTTGAACATCATGTACATTCCTAACCTGAGTGAGCTCGTAATTTTTTGCACGGCATTCGTGGGCGCATGCCTCGGATTCTTGTGGTACAACGCGTATCCCGCTCAGGTGTTCATGGGTGATACGGGAAGTTTAACACTCGGTGGAATTATTGCGGTAGCAGCACTCGCAGTTCGTAAGGAATTATTGATCCCCGTGCTGTGCGGAATTTTCTTAATTGAAAATGTTTCGGTGCTGCTTCAAGTAGCGTATTTCAAGTACACGAAGAAAAAATATGGTGAAGGAAGGAGAATTTTCCTGATGTCACCTTTACATCATCATTATCAGAAAAAGAATATTCACGAAGCCAAAATCGTAACCCGGTTCTGGATCGTGGGAATTTTATTAGCAATCCTTAGCCTGGCCACTTTGAAACTTAGATAATTACGATTTACGATGTACGAAGGACGATTTTAAATTTTTAGATGACAAAGGAAGAGCTCATATCAAGAAATAAGAAGTTTGCACTGGAGGTGTTGAGGATGATTGACACGCTTCCGAGCAATCGGATTTATGATGCTTTAACAAGGCAATTGGTAAGGAGTGCTACTTCAATCGGAGCTAACTATCGTGCGGCATGTAGGGCTAAATCGGACAAAGATTTTGTTAACAAACTGAAAATAGTTGAAGAGGAGGCTGATGAGAGTACATATTTTTTGGATCTGCTTGGCGAGATAGATAAAGGAAAAAATAAGGAAGGGCTAAGATTGCTTTTTAGAGAATCAAACGAGTTGACATCAATATATGTGGCGTCACTTAAAACGATGAGGGCTAAACTCAAATCTAAAAAATCGTAAACCGTAAATCGTACATCGTAAATAACTTAATGAAAGAACTCATTGCCATATTGGGAGCAGGAGAAAGCGGAACCGGAGCAGCGTTGCTCGCGAAGGTGAAAGGCTTTGATGTTTTTGTTTCTGATCAGGGAACAATCAAAGACAAGTATCGTGATGACTTGCTCCGAAACAAGATTGAGTTCGAAGAAGGAAAGCATTCTGAAGAAAAAATTCTTTCAGCAAAACTCGTGATCAAAAGTCCGGGTATTCCTGAAAAAGCTGAGATCATTAAAAAGATCAAAGCGATAGGAATTGAAATCATCGATGAAATTGAATTTGGGTTCCGCTATATCCAAGGCAAGGTCATCGCCATCACTGGAACGAACGGTAAAACCACCACCACACTTCTGACTTACCACTTAATGAAGTCGGCCGGGTTTAGTGTTGCCCTTGCCGGAAACGTGGGGGAGAGCCTGGCAAGAAAAATTGCAAATGGAAACTCAGACTGGTACGTGCTGGAAATAAGCAGTTTCCAGTTAGATGGTACTAAGACTTTTAAACCTGAGATTGGTATTCTATTAAATATTACACCCGATCATTTGGATCGCTACGAGTACAACATTCAGAACTATGTGAACTCGAAGTTTCAGTTGATTCAGAATATGTATGCGGATTCGCACTTCATCTATTATGCCGATGACGATGTGATCGCAAAAGAAATAGCAGCAAAGAAAATCGCTCCGCAGAAAGTGCCAGTGTCGTTGAAAGCATCAGCTAAGACGCCAGTGTATTTCGATCGCGAAATGATTTTCAATCTGGCCGATAGATTCTCAGTTGCGCAAACTGATACCACGTTGAAAGGGCCGCATAATCTGATCAATACGATGGCCGCAGTTTCAGCAGCGTTCCTGGCTGGAGCAAAATTGACAGCGATTCGCGAAGGATTAAAAACATTCAAGAATGCGCCTCATCGTTTGGAGTTAATTGCAACAATCAATGGCGTTGATTTTGTAAACGACTCAAAGGCAACAAATGTCGACTCAGTTGTTTACGGACTTGGAAGCTACAACCAACCATTGATCTGGATCGCGGGCGGAATCGACAAAGGCAACGACTACAACATGATCAAAGATCAGGTACAGGAGAAGGTGAAAGTGTTGATCTGTTTAGGTAAGGATAATGAAAAATTGAAAAAATTTTTTGGTGGAATCGTACCGATAATTCATGAAACACAAAGCGTGAGCGAGTTGGTGCGAATCGGATTACGGGAGGCGAAAAAAGGTGATGTTGTTTTATTGTCACCGGCTTGCGCAAGTTTTGATCTCTTCAAGAACTACGAAGACAGGGGAGATCAGTTTAGAAAGGCAACCCTCGAATTAAAAAAAGAAATAGAAGGGGTAAGTAGTGTGAACGAACTCAAAAAATAGAAGATAGTATTTAGAATTTAGGAGTTAGAATAAAATGGAAAATAGAAAACCAGCAAAATCATTTCGTGATCTGATTGTGTGGCAAAAAGCTCACGAGCTGGTTCTTGATGTTTATAAAGTAACTAAAGACTTCCCTAAGGAAGAAGTTTACGCGTTGACTTCTCAGATGAGAAGATCTTCGATGTCTGTCGCTGCAAATATTGCAGAAGGATTTAAGAAAAAAAGCAACCTCGATAAGATCAGGATACTGAATATCGCACAAGGCTCATTATCGGAAACGGAATATTTCTTGATGTTGGCAAGTGACCTCAAGTATAGTGACATGGCTAATCAACAGGCATTGGCTGATCAAGTTGGACGATTGCTGGAATCATATGTAAAAGCAATAAAAGGATGATTCTAAATACTGAATTCTATATTCTAAATACATGGGCATGAGCAAGGTTAAAGAATGGGCAGACAAAAACCTGCAAGGTGACAAAGTCATCTGGGCAGTAGTGTTTGCGTTATCGTTGATCAGTATCCTGGTAGTGTACAGCTCTATTGGGTCGTTGGCATTTAAAAGATCATCAAGCCCCGAGGCGATTTTGATCAAGCATACATTTACTGTATTTATTGGTTTGGCAGCGATGTGGCTTGCTCACAAAGTTGACTATCGTTATTACTCACGCCTGTCAAAAATTGCTCTGTGGATTAGCATTCCATTATTGATCTACACTTTCACAAATGGCGTTTCGTTAAACGATGCTTCGCGTTGGATTGCCCTTCCATTGGGATTATCATTCCAGCCATCAGATTTTGCCATCTTGGCGCTGATCATCAACCTGGCCAGCATGTTATCCAAGAGCCAGCAAAACATTGATGATATTAAGGAGTCATTGATTCCGATTTTGATCTGGTGCGGTGTGATTTGCGGATTGATTGCGTTGTCAAACTTATCAACGGCAGTGTTATTGCTAGCAACGTGTTTCCTGATCATGTTTATTGGTCGTGTACCGGTGAAATATCTTGCGATGCTGATGTTGGTTGGAATTTTAGCTGGAGCCGTTGCCGTGAAATTTGGTTCTCGCGGAGAAACAGCAAAGCAACGGATATTGAATTTTGTTCAAGGTAAGGAACTTCCTTTCCAGGCTCAGCAAGGACGAATAGCAATTGCTTCCGGTGGAGTTTTTGGAAAAGGCCCTGGTAATAGCGCACAACGAAATGTACTTCCTCATCCTTACTCAGATTTTATCTACGCAATTGTGATCGAAGAATATGGAATGATCGGTGGTGGAGTCGTGCTGATTCTCTATCTGATTCTTCTGCATCGTGGAATGAAAACGGCCTACGCGAGTGAGCGCGCCTTTGCCGGATTGCTTGCAGCCGGGTTGAGTTTCGATTTGGTCTGCCAGGCCATGGTGAACATGGGTGTTGTTGTTGGACTTGGCCCGATTACCGGTCAGCCTTTGCCACTCATTAGTATGGGAGGAACTTCAATGGTATTCACCGGACTTTCTGTTGGAATTATTTTGAGCGTAAGCCGTGGAGAACGTGATGAAGTGTGGCAGCAAAAAGAAGGTGGAGAAACGAAAGAGAAAGTAAAAGAGAACAAGAACGTAGAAGCAGTAGCAGCGTAGTGAAACTGTGGGGTAACATATTGAAATGCGAATTTGGGCCTCAAGCCACAAGCCTCAAGCTTTTAGGGTGTACGAATCAGCTTGCGGCTTGCAGCTTGAAAGCTTGTAGCGACTGACAGAACATTTGAAATATTTGAAGTTCAGATAAAATAGATTGAGCACAACAAAACCATATCGATTGATCATCAGCGGTGGAGGAACCGGAGGGCATATTTTCCCTGCGATTGCTATTGCCAATACTTTCCGTGAGCGTCACCCCAATGCAGAAATACTTTTTGTTGGAGCGCTCGGAAGAATGGAAATGACGCGCGTGCCTGAAGCTGGTTATAAGATCATTGGATTGTGGATCAGCGGATTGCAAAGAAGCCTGAAGTTGTCAAACCTGATGTTCCCGGTGAAGCTGGTGGCGAGCTATTTCAAAGCAAGATCGATTGTGAAAGATTTTGCACCGCATGTAGTGGTTGGGACTGGTGGATACGCAAGCGGCCCCATTATGATGGCGGCAACGAGCAAGAAAATTCCAGCTGTAATCCAGGAACAAAATTCTTTTGCAGGATTGGTGAATAAGCAGGTAGCTGATAAAGTAAGCAAGGTATGTGTGGCTTATGATGGAATGGAGAAATTTTTCCCAAAGGATAAAATTGTTCTTACTGGAAACCCTGTGAGAAAAGATATTCTTGTGATTGACGGAAAGAAGAGCAAGGCAATGACTCAGTTCGGCTTAGACAATGGCAAAAAGACTTTGCTAATCATTGGAGGAAGTCTGGGCGCTAAAACAATCAACGAAAGCATTCTTGGCGGACTTCAAAAACTAATTGACGCTCAGGTTCAGGTGATCTGGCAAACGGGAAAAGGATACTACGCTGACTATCAAACAAAGTTGAATAATTACGATCTGACTAAGGTCAAAGTGTTTGATTTTTTGAAAGAAATGGATTTGGCATACGCTGCCGCAGATGTAGTGATTTCACGTTCAGGAGCACTGGCTGTTTCTGAATTGTGCATTGCAAAGAAGCCTAGCATCCTGGTGCCATCACCAAATGTGGCTGAAGATCACCAAACAAAAAATGCAATGGCACTGGTGAACAAACAGGCGGCACAGTTGGTGGCTGATAAGGATGCAAGAACAACGTTGGTCGATGAGGCATTGAAACTATTGTCGGATGACCAGCGTGCAACCACGCTTATCGAGAACATCAGTAAACTCGCGAAGCCAAATGCAACGAATGAAATTGTAGATGAAATTGAAAAGTTGATAGGAATAAGCAAGAATTAATGAGTTTAGAAAAATATCATAACGTCTATTTTCTCGGTATCGGGGGCATTGGTATGAGCGCGATCGCACGCTGGTTTATGAGGAGTAAGCTGAATGTTTCCGGTTATGATCGCACCGCTACCGTGCTGACGAGCGAGTTAGAGCGTGAGGGGATGCTTATTCATTTCGATGATACAGTGGCGAATATTCCTAAATCAGTAATTGATAACAAAGAGAAAACACTGGTGGTGTTTACTCCTGCCATTCCAAAAGATCATGCTGAGTATAATTATCTGAAGGATCAGGGTTATACGATCATGAAGCGTTCGGAAGTGTTGGGCTTGATCACGAAGAGTTACAAAACAATCGGAGTTGCGGGTACCCATGGAAAGACTACTACCTCCAGCATGGTAGCGCACATTCTAAAAACAGCGAAGAAGAACATGGTTGCGTTCCTGGGCGGGATTACCACTAACTATGAATCCAATCTTGTGATGGAGGGAGAGGTTAATGCGAACACCATGGTAGTTGTAGAAGCGGATGAATTTGATCGTTCGTTCTTAAGACTGTTCCCTGAAATCGCAGTGGTGACATCTGCGGATCCCGATCACCTTGATATTTATGGAAATCATGGAGCGATGCTCACATCATTCCGTGACTATGTGAAGCAAATAAAGAATGGCGGCTCGTTGATCATCCATGAATCCATTGAAGATAAGATTGCAAGTGGCGTAACACACGTTACCAAACATATTTACAGCATGAGCCGGGGACAATTTTTTGCCGGCAACATTACCGCCCATAGCGGATTTTTTGAATTCGATCTCTGCGGTTTCGGCTCAGCGGTCGAAAGAATCAGGCTCGGTGTCCCCGGTTTTCATAATGTGGAGAACGCAATTGCGGCATCCATTGCTGCTCATTTGAGTGGCGTGGATATGAAGACAATCAAAGAGGCGTTGGCTTCCTTTCAGGGCGTGAAGCGAAGATTTGAATTCGTGGTGAAGGGCAACAAAGTGATTTTTGTTGATGACTATGCACATCATCCAACGGAAATTGAAGCGTTCCTGAAATCAATGAAGTCGATGTACCCGAGAAGAAAGTTGACGGTGATTTTCCAGCCTCACCTTTTTACTCGCACGCGTGATTTCGCTGACGGCTTTGCGAAAAGCTTAAGCATTGCAGATGAATTAGTGTTGATGGATATCTACCCAGCCCGTGAGTTACCAATTCCAGGGGTGGATTCAGATATGATTTTCAAAGACATCACCAGTAAGGTGAAAGTGAGATGTGGTAAGAAAGATCTGATGGAAAAATTGGAAGCAATGGATATCGATGTGATTGCTACGGTTGGCGCAGGTGACATCGATACATTCGTTCAGCCAATCAAAAATATGTTGATGAAG
>DASTYM010000153.1:0-8158 GCA_035764995.1 Cyclobacteriaceae bacterium
TTTTCAACAGCGGCAATTACACCTTGATTATTAAACCCCATTCGGTTGATCAACGCCTGATCTTCTGGTAATCGGAACAGCCGGGGCTTGCCATTTCCAGGTTGTGGTTGGGGTGTAAGGGTACCTATTTCAATAAAACCAAACCCCAGGTCAGCCAACTCATCGACTAGTTTTGCATCTTTATCGAAGCCCGCTGCCAGTCCGACCGGATTATTAAATGTTAACCCAAGTATATTCCGTTGAAGTTGTGGATATTTGCTGACAAATAACTGGTTCATCAGCATGCTGAATCCCGGTACGTTGCTCATTATCTTCAGGAGACCAAAAACAAAACCATGAATTTGTTCAGGGTCAACCAAAAATAATAGTGGGCGGATCAGGAACTTATACATGAGGAGGAGCCGGAGTTTTGTGGCTAATTAGAAAATTATAGTTTTGCAACCAATTAAAAACCAAATATGTTTACACGTATGAAAAAATTAATTTTAGTAGCTGGTGTTATTCTGGCAGTTGTTGCTTTTTCTTCAACAGCTCAAGCTCAAATTAAAACCAGAGTTGGGCCTATGTTGGCTTTCACCGGAGGTGATTTTGATGAAACCGGTGTTGGTATTGTTGGAGAATTCGGAGTAGCACAAAAAGTTTCGATTGCTCCTCAATTCATTCTATATTTCCCTGGAAATGATGTCAACCTTTTCGAATTTAACTTTAATGCGAATTATTATTTCTTTAACCAGGATATATTCGAGCTTTATGGCTTGGGTGGGTTGAACATCGCTCACGTTGGCTACGATAACGCTAATGGAGATTATTCTAACACTGAGCTTGGACTTAACCTGGGAATTGGAACTAACTTTGAAATCGGTAAAAAATTCGTTCCATTCGCTGAGTTCCGTCTGACGATTGGAGAATATGATCAAATTGGACTTGGACTTGGTGTTAAGTTCAACTTGAACTAATCAATACTCAATTAAAAGAAAGACTGGCAGAAATGTCAGTCTTTTTTTTGCCCAACTTTTACTTCTTCTGATTTGGATATTTTTTGAACGCTCTCTTCACACAACGTTCCAAAAGTTTTGCTCCTTTTGCTTTAGTTACATCCATTGTTCCGGTAGCCGACCAAACCGTTCCCTTCTTAGCAACATCGGTCATGTTGATGATTAACGTACCTCGGGTAAATTCACGAGACCAGTGTTGAGGCTGATCGACAAGAGCTGCATTATCAACCGGAGTTCCTCCCAACGGGCCAAGGTCTTCTGATTCCAGTTGGGTCGATAGCTCAACAACATATGTTACACTAACCTCTGCTGCCTCAGGTGAATAAACATATCCCTTGGATTCCATCTGCTGCACCACAAAGGATTTAAATTCGGTAAAAAAAGCATCCTCGTCAATTTGCCGAACTCCTCCTGTTGCAATTGCACCTTTCTCAATATTAAAAACCTTATACTTCCGAAGGTCAACACCATTTTGGGTAGAAGTTTTAAAAGATTGTGCAATTGCGGGGAACACCATCAGCACAAGAAGAAATGAAAAAAGAACTCTCATAGAAAAATTTACAGCAAAGTACAAATAAAATGATTTTAGAGTCAGGACCTGGGATGAAACTCGGTAATAACCTGTCGCAGGTAATCACGATCCAGGTGCGTGTAGATTTCTGTTGTGGTAATGGACTCGTGCCCCAACATCTCCTGTACGGCTCTCAAATCGGCCCCGCCTTCAATAAGATGTGTAGCAAAAGAATGACGGAAAGTATGCGGGCTGATTGTTTTCTTCAAACCGATTTTTCTCGCCAGCTCTTTTATTACTGTGAACACTGTTACTCGCGTTAGTCGTTTCCCTCTCCTGTTTAAAAAGACATCTGCTTCCGATCCTTTTTGCACCGGTGTGTGAACGCGAATTTCCTCAATGTAAATTTTTAAATGTTTCATCGCATCACGACCAATTGGCACGAGCCGCTCTTTATTGCCCTTTCCAATTACCCGCAGGAATCCCACATCAAAATAAATATTGTTTAGCTTTAGCTCCACGAGTTCTGAAACGCGCAAGCCTGAACTATACAGCACCTCCAGCATAGCACGGTTTCGGCCGCCTTCAGGTTTTGAGAGGTCAATCGCTTCCAGTAACTTTTCAATTTCAGGATAACTCAGTGTATCCGGGAGTTTGCGTCCGATCTTCGGCCCCTCGATCAACTCTGTCGGATCCTTTTCGATTAACTCTTCAAACATCAGGTATTTGAAAAATCCTTTAATGCCCGAAAGTATTCGTGCCTGGCTGTAGGCACTCATGCCCAATTCATTTACATACTGCAAAAATCCTTGCAGGTGCTTAGCCGTGAGCATCAAAGGGCTGGTCTTGGGGTGTGTCATCTCCATGAACTGCTGCAACTTCAATACATCGCGGATGTAAGCCTCCACCGAATTTTCAGAAAGCGACCTCTCCAGTTTCAGGTAGTGCTTAAATTGTTTAATGTGAATCTCCCAGTTCAAGTTTCAGGTTTGAAGTTTCAAGTTACAATTTTCCATATCTTCACGTATATGAAAATCCAGATCATCAACGGTCCCAATCTGAACCTGCTAGGTGTGCGCGAAGAAGATATTTACGGTAGTCGTGATTTCGAAAATTTCTTCGAAGAACTGAAAGCACGTTTTCCGAAAGCTGAATTATTCTATTACCAGTCAAACGTAGAAGGAGAAATTATTAATAAACTCCATGAGGTTGGTTTTTCGTTTGGCGGAATCGTGTTGAACGCTGGCGCGTATACGCACACTTCGATTGCCATCCACGATGCAATCGGTGCCATTAAAACCCCTGTTGTGGAAGTTCACATTTCAAATATTTATGCACGGGAAGAATTTCGGCACAAAAGCATTATCACTTCTAAGTGCAGAGGATTGATTTCAGGATTTGGTTTAGCCGGCTACGATATGGCGATCGGAAACTTGTTAAGCAAATCTTAAATCTGAGCCAAAAACAAATTCGTAAATCGTATCCCGATAGTTATCGGGACGTAAATCTAAAATCAAATGATATCCTTTTATCCCGGTCCTTCACGCGTTCACGATGAAATCCCCGGCTATGTGAAAGATGCCGCGCGACTGGGAATTATGAGTATGAATCATCGCAGTCCGGAATTTGTTGCGATGTCAAAAAAAACAATTGAACTGCTGAAGAAGAGACTTAGCATTCCAAAAGACTATACTGTTTTCTTTACATCATCTGCTACGGAATGCTGGGAGATCATTGCACAGTCGTGGGTAACAGAAAAAAGTTATCATTTATATAACGGCTCATTCGGACAGAAATGGTATGAGTACACGCGCAAAATAAAAGCCGGAGCAATCGGAAAGCCTTTTGATCGGGAGGTAGCGCTGAACCCAGAGGAATTAAAATTTGAAGGAGTTAACGCCATCCTCTGTCTTACACAAAATGAAACTTCTAACGGGACACAGGTCAGCAATCAAATAATCAGTGCAATCCGGAAAAATAATCCTCACCATTTAATGGCGGTTGACGCAACTTCATCGATGGCGGGTATCGTGCTGGATTTTAAATCGGCAGACATCTGGTTCGCTTCTGTTCAAAAGTGTTTTGGGTTGCCTGCTGGGTTGGGCATCATGACTTGTTCTCCAGCTGCTATTTCCCGTGCAAAAGAAATCAACAACTCATCATATTATAACAGTATCGTGTTCATGAGTGCCATGATGGAAAAATGGCAAACACCTTTTACACCGAATGTTTTGGCTATTTATTTACTCCTACGAGTGCTGGAGAAAAGTCAATCCATTAAGTCTGTTCATAAAACAACAGTCAGCCGATACCAGGAATGGAATACCTTTCTACAAAAAACTAAAACATTGAAGCACTTAGTCAAGAATAAAACCGTTCATTCCTATACCGTTCTGCCTATCGAAGGCGACCCATCCTCAATCACCAAAATCAAAAAGAATGGCAAAAAGCAGGGTTTTCTTCTGGGAGAGGGCTACGGTGATTTGAAGGCTACCACCTTTCGAATTGCTAATTTTCCTGCTCTCAAAAATGCTGAAATTGCAAAGTTGAAACGTTTTCTTTCAGCCTTGTAATAACACTGCAGCCATTCCGGGAATGTCCTCGGCTGTTTTTCAGTCAACCCTCATTTTTTTATCTTTAACCTCTCACATCAGGTTAAAGCATGGATTTATATTACTCGCTCTCGATTCTTATCGTTTTAGCTGCTACATTCTCTTACTTTAATTTGAGGTTTTTGAAATTGCCCTCTACCATTGGTATCATGCTGATTGCCATGATCGTATCGGTGGGCATGGTAGTTGTTGGAAGATCGTACCCTCATTTCCTTGACGGGTTCGCCAGCATTTTTGCCAGCGTGAATTTCACGGAAGTGATGATGGGCGCCATGCTGAACTTCCTGCTCTTCGCTGGTGCTATTCACATCAGCATGCATGATCTGCGAAAGCAACGAGTTCCGATTATCATTTTTTCAACCCTGGGAGTGATTATCTCCACTATTGTAGTTGGGGTCTTCATATTTTATGTTTTCGCGTTGTTTGAAATTCCTGTTCCATTCATTGAATGCTTGATGTTTGGCGCATTAATCTCACCAACTGATCCAATTGCCGTTTTAGGGATTTTAAAGAAAGCCGGAATCCGAAAGACACTTGAAATAAAAGTTGCCGGAGAATCTTTATTCAATGACGGAGTTGCTGTATTGCTTTTCTCTCTGCTCCTGCAACTGGCCCAAGGCAGTGAGATTGATCTTACATTCAAACACGTTGCGGGGTTATTTGTACAGGAAACCGGAGGTGGACTTGTCATGGGTCTGTTATTGGGTTACGTTGGCTCTCGTGGAATCAGGAAAATTAACGACTACAATGTCACTGTCATGGTCACCTTGGCAATTGTCATGGGTGGATACTTATTGGCACGTTACCTCCATATTTCAAGTCCGCTTACCATGGTTGCTGCAGGGCTCGTCATCGGAAATTATGGCAAAGCCACCGCGATGTCGGCCGCTGATAAAGATTACCTGGATAAGTTCTGGGAACTCATTGATGAAATTTTGAATGCGATGTTATTCCTGATCATTGGATTCGAGCTAATGTTGATCCCTGATCTTCAACAATATTGGAGAATCGGCTTGATAGCTATCGCGATCGTGTTGTTGGCAAGATTTATTTCCATCTGGCTGCCGATTCGTTTCATTCCGAATATCGGCAGGTTCGATCGAAGTACCATTACCATTTTAGTGTGGGGAGGTTTACGAGGTGGTGTATCGGTAGCATTGGCGCTAACGATTGATAAGCATTTACATCAGCATTTATTTATTTCCATTACCTACTATGTAGTAGTGTTTTCAATTTTAGTGCAAGGACTGACCATCGGAAAGTTATCGCAGTTACAAAAACTGAAGGGCACTTAAACAGAGGCCGACATGAATCCGGTTTTTTTATTTTAGCTTTACACGTTAGTCACTAGTCATTAGTCCTTAGTCTTAAGTATTAGGGTATTCCGCGAAGTCTCAAGACTATGGACTATGGACTAAAGACTAAAAACTATGCTACAATGTTCGATCTGAAAGATATCCTGACTATAACCCTGATCCTTTTCTCAGTAATTGATATCATTGGTTCTATTCCATTCATCATCATCATTAAAAACAGGGAAGGCAGGATCCAAACAGAAAAAGCTACCATCATTTCAGCTGCTCTAATGGTTGGCTTTCTGTACCTCGGACAATCTGTTCTAAAACTTTTTGGGTTGGATGTTGCATCGTTTGCGGTAGCCGGTGCCATTGTAATTTTTATTGTAGCCATGGAAATGATTTTAGGTATCACGCTTATTAAGGATGATCCTGAAGCATCCGGATCAGGATCAATTGTTCCACTGGCATTTCCACTGATTGCAGGGGCCGGAACATTAACGACCATTCTCTCCTTGCGCGCAGTTTACTCAGAAGCCAATATTTTAGTTGGAATTCTGTTGAACCTCATCTTCGTCTACATCGTATTGCGATCATCCTCCTGGCTGGAGCGCAAACTGGGCAAATCGATGTTTGCTGTTCTGCGAAGAGTTTTTGGCGTTATCCTCCTCGCGATTGCAGTGAAAATGTTTAAAGACAACGTGAGCTTCTGATATGATCAAGATCTACACCGATGGTGCCGCGCAAGGCAACCCCGGCCCGGGTGGTTACGGTACCATTATGAAATATGGTCAGCATGAAAAAGAATTTTCTGAAGGCTTTCGCCTCACCACAAACAATCGAATGGAGTTAATGGCTGTTATCGTTGGACTGGAAGCTATCAAAAAAACAGGCATTGCCGTTACGATTTACTCTGACTCAAAATATGTAGTTGATTCGATCGAGAAGGGTTGGATTTGGGGTTGGGAAAAGAAGAATTTCAACAAGAAGGCCAACCCTGATTTATGGATGCGTTACATACCGCTCCACAAAAAATACAAACCCAAATTTATTTGGATAAAGGGTCATGCGGGTCATCCCGAAAATGAGCGTTGCGATCAGTTAGCAGTGCAGGCTGCTTCCGGATATGGATTACCAGCAGACACCTGGTACGAAAACAACCAATCTGCGGAGTAGGCAGGTAAGGATCAGAGCAACGTTCTTCGTGCCGACTTAAATAAGTCAACACTCCAGGTCGAGAGAAAGGGAAGTGTTAACGCATATCCAATGGTAATTCTCCAATCAGAAAAAATTGAATGCACGATAATTGACTGTCCTAAATAAAAGAGTGGCACGATCACCATCCCAAATCCAACTTTGAGTGAACCTTTAAACTCCTTGTTCACATATTTTTTTAAAATCCACGAGGTGAGCAGATACGGAAAAATATTATTGATCCACGCATAAAGGTGAAGCGGTAAACCCAGAATCAACAAAAAATAATTTGTTGTCTTCGGAATAGTCACACGCGGGCTATTTTTCCAATCAGCAATAATCGCCTGGTCATGTTTTAACTGCTCCACCAAATCCTTTTTATCTCTGTTTTGATGAAGATAACTTTCAATCGCTTCGTAGTTTTCGTTTTCAATATGAAGCATTAATGGCAATAAGCCTTCTGTTGTTTTTTGAAGAAGTGAATCGTAAAACTCGCGCTCTGGCAATGATTGCATAGAAGCATCAATCGGAATAGCTTTTCCATAATTGATCAGCACACGAGAACGGAAGTTATAATAATGATCATACTGAATTCCGACCGGAACAATGTACAACGGGAGTTTCCAGTCATTTTCCTGCTGAGTCATTAAAGCAATTCTTCCAAAACCTTTTTGCAAGGTTCGCAACTGGTAACGCATTCCCTGATCACCTTCTCCGAAAAGGAGAATAGATTTCCGTTCATTCAACAGATCAATGCACTGACGAATGGTAATATCATTATTGCGAAGCCCTCTTACGCCATCGCGAAAGCGATACACCGGCATCATGTGGAACAGACGGAGCAGCGCATGAACAAATTTATTATTAAAAACACCTGCACGCGTTAAAAACCACGGCTCATCAGTTCCACCACAGGCGATGAGAATTGCATCCTGAAATGCATTCTGATGATTTACCACATAAATAACTGCTGCATTCTTGGGGATGTTTTCCATTCCGTGCATCTGCCACTTCCTGAAAAAGAACCAAAGTACTGTTTTCACATACAGGCGGATGGTTCTATAATAAAGACTGGCAAGCATGGCGGCTACTGGATTTCGGTCTCTTTTAATGCAATGCCAGACTCTCCCAACTCTTTCAAAATCGGATTATAGAATTCCGGTGTAACAGGGATCACAACTCCCCTGCTGGTAATTTTATTTTGGAGCAACAACTTGGCAGCGATGCCTAATGGCAAACCTACGGTTTTAGCCATTGCTGTATAGTTCGAATCATCACCAATAGCGACAAGCGATGCCTGAATTTCCTTTTTCTTTCCCTCGGTCTCAAACACAAATCGGTGCCACATCACAATCAAATCTTTGTCGCCTGATTTCAGTTTCCACTTTTTATTCAGGATATGTTCGAGCACCTGAGCAGGAGTTCCCTCTTGTAAGCCGATGGGCTCGCGATCAAAAAATCCGGACCAGCGGAAGCGTTGCATCTCAGGGCCATTCGGGAGTAATTTGAATCGAAGGCAAATCTTTTCTTCAACCATCAACTGCGAGTCAT
>DASTYM010000154.1:0-7988 GCA_035764995.1 Cyclobacteriaceae bacterium
GTGTACGTGTAACAGGTCAAGTTTTTCATTCATTGCAACACTTACCATTTTACTGGCAAGCGCCAGCTCATACGGTGGATATTCGAACAGCGGGTATGAATGGAATTCAACTTCGTGATAGAATAAATTTTCGTTCAAAAAATCCAGACGGCTGGGCTGAGAGTATGTAATGAAGTGCACTTTATGACCTTCCTGGGCAAGCGCTTTTCCAAGTTCGGTAGCGACTACACCGCTACCGCCAAAAGTGGGGTAACAGACGATTCCTATTTTAATATGATCCACGCAGGTTAATTTTTTTAATTGATTGATTTTCTCAGGTATTCCATGAGTTTGTGATCTGGTTCATTTTCTCCGTATTGGCAGTAGATGAAAATGGACTGATAGATCGTATCCTGAATCCGAGAACGAATATTTGTTGTATTAAGTTTAGCGCTCCTGTTGGGAAACCGTGAATTTGATAGAAATACAAAAACCACGTCAAATTCGGGATCCATCCAAACGCAGGTGCCTGTAAAGCCCGTGTGACCAAAGGTTTTGGGTGATTCAATCCGAGAGGAGGGGCTGCTTGAATCGCCAGGCTTGGCCCAACCTAAACCACGGCTGCTATTTTCAAATTGTTTTTGAGCAAAGAGTTCAACGGTCTCAGGTTTGTAATAAGTCTGGCCGCCATAGGACCCTTTTTGCAGCAACATTTGGGCAATTTTCATGAGGTCACTCGCATTGCCAAAGAGACCTGCGTGTCCTGCTACTCCGCCTAACATGGCTGCCCGTTCATCGTGTACGGTACCAACAACCGTTGTCTTTCTGTATAACGTATCTATTTCAGTAGGTGCCAGTTGAGTTGCAGGGAATCGGTTGAGCGGTAAATACCCGACCGTGCCCGAACCAAGCGGTTCATATAAATTCTGATTCAGGAATTCCTGCATCGGCTGATTGATAATTCGTTCCACCAATCGGTGCATGATCATAAAACCAAGATCACTGTAGCGTGTAGTATAAGGAGTGCGCGCTGGCTTGGGAAGCATATCAGATTTCAGCAACCAATGCCAAACCGAATCCTGAATGGCGGTAGATGCATACAAACCGGGTGCAACCTGCAATGGATAATTCTCATCACGCACCGGAGAATAATAATGAGGAAGTAAGGTGTCGCCTTTCACTGTTTGTGGCCACATCATCAGGAAAGGGGCAAGACCCGACTGGTGTGTTAATACATCCTTAACGATAATGTCCTTCTTGTTTGTGGTCAATAATTCAGGGAGGTATACCGATACTTTTTTGTTGATGTCAATCAACCCTTTCTCCTGAAGAAACATCACAACCTGTAACGTACCCATTACTTTGCTTACCGATGCTAAATCGTAAATGGTTTGATCGGTGATGGGACTCTTGTTTTCATATGTTTGAAAGCCAAAACATTTGTCGTAAATGATTTTTCCGTGACGGGCAATCAGAACCTGACATCCCGGAGCAGATTTTTGGTCGATAGCTTCTTGCGCAACCTGAGCTACTTTACTCATGGTTTTGGAATCCAACCCCTCGAGTTCTGCTGTGGAGTAACTCAGTCTTCCTAATCCCGAAGTTTGAAAGCCTGCACTCAGCTTGATGTTCTCGCTAACAGTAACAGGAAGTGATCCATCAGCCTTTGCTCCACCAAAAATTATTTGTGGAACAAATTGCTGGATCACCTGAAGATCCGTGTACGCCTCAATGATCACAGGCATGTTATCAAGTTGCGCGAGCTTCGATGGTGCGTCCATCATCACTACGATAACAGTTGAGGTCTTTACCAGTTGTTGTAGGAATTCACGATAAACATTTTCGAGACTTGGAGCATGCTGGAAGATGCCAACGATTATATAATTGTAGGGAGACAAATTCTTAGACAGTACATCAATGTCATCACCTGCCTGGAGTGTGTAATGGGTAAAGGGAGCGTATTTAGACAGGTAAGTGGTAAACGTATTTCCAACATTCGTGCCTATCGAAACAGAGGCGAACATTTTGCTGTCCAATTGTTGCAGGGGTAATACGTTCTGATCGTTTTTTACAACAGTTACTGATTTTTCGTACAGAGCTGTCTGCAGGGCAGTCACAGCAGGTTTAATTATTTGGAAGGGGACATCGTCAGTTGCGACAGTATTTCTTTTGTACAGTCCCGCATCATATTTCGTTGCCAGAATTTTCTTTACACTTTCATCGAGTTGTTTCTGAAGAACTTTATCCTTTCGAATCACCTTCCGGAGTTTGCGTACGGTACCGCCAACATTTTGAGGAAACAACAATACATCACTGCCTGACTTCAATGCCATGATTTCAGGCTCGGTCGGGAGGAGTTTCTTTTTGAGTTGAATGGTTGGCACAAAGCTGAAAACAAGCCCATTGAATTTTAATTGATGTTTGATACTTCCACCTGAGTATAACAATGGCATGGCACGTGAAATAACTTCTGAGGGTGTACTATAAACCCTGGACTCATCTGAGAAGATCATTCCTGGTTCATAGGTAGTGAGCACGCCATCAGCACCATCCTTAACGAGCTGAGTCAAAGGGAACGCTCGATTGGGATCAACTGTAAATAGCGTGTTTAGATTTGGATCAGCTTGATTTTCGATTTGAACATTCTTTACCACCAGCCCGTAATCCGGAGACTTCTTGGCAATGGAAAGAATGCCTTCTGATTTTATACCTTGCTGATAAGCCGCCACCTTAGCGGCCACCCGGTTTTGATCCTCACCATAGTGATAGATAGGATTCGAGCCGGTTTTTTCGTGAGCAGGAATATTGAGATCGGAAGTTGGTCCGAAGTTGATGTGAACACCCAACCGTTTAAGTTGCTTGCCAATTTCACTTCCTAAAAAGAACATGAGGCTATCATCCTGAATAGATCCCAGCATCATCGGAGTTGGAAATTGCAAGGTGCTGTCTAATCCCAATCCTGACTCTGCGTTCATTCCAATGAGCAAAGGGATATCAGCTTGTTGCTGAAAATAGTTGGTCAATTTTACTTGTGACACAGGTCCGCCTTTTGTGAAGACAATCCCGCCAATGTTGAATCGCTTTATTTGCGCGGCCGTTTTCTCAATTGCTTGTTCGTCAGCATAACTATCAGCACGGATCATCAGTACCTGTCCGATTTTTGCGTCCTGATCGAGGGTGTTAAAAACACTGTCTACCCATTGGGTTTTTGTAGTCTGTCCGTAAAGCGGTGAAGCCAGTGCAACCAGCACGATAAAACCTATCCAAACTTTTTTCTGCATCGAGTCGTTAGCCATTGTAATTCATGGTGAATAAAGGCATTTTTGTGTGCCCGAGTTACAAAAATCCATAATTTTTTCATGCCCGATATCATCCAGCTTTTGCCCGATTCTATAGCGAACCAGATTGCTGCCGGAGAAGTTGTGCAGCGGCCTGCCTCAGCCGTGAAAGAATTACTGGAAAACTCGATTGATGCAGGTGCAAAAAATATCAAACTGATTGTAAAAGATGCGGGCAAGGGGTTATTGCAGGTGATGGATGATGGAGCCGGGATGAGTGAAACGGATGCACGCATGAGTTTAGAACGTCATGCCACTTCAAAAATTCGAAAGGCGGAAGATTTATTTACAATTCGTACGATGGGCTTTCGCGGAGAAGCACTCGCCTCGATAGCAGCGGTGTCTCAATTGGAAATGAAAACCCGCCTTGCAAATAAAGAACTTGGAACGTTGCTCGTGGTGGAGGCATCTGAAGTTAAGAAACAGGAACTGGTTGCGTGCGAAAAAGGGACGAGCATCAGTGTTAAAAATTTATTTTACAACATTCCGGCTCGCAGAAATTTTTTGAAGTCAAACCCGGTCGAGCTGAAACATATTATTGACGAGTTTCAACGCCTCGCGTTAGCGCACAGTGAGGTTGCGTTTACCTTTTTTCAGGGCGATGAAATGATTTACGATTTACCTGTAACAAAAGCAGGTTCGCTAAGTCAGCGTGTTGTCAACTTGTTTGGTAAATCATACCAGGAACAACTGGCAAGCTGCCAGGAAGAAACGGAGTATGTGAAAGTATCAGGCTTTGTTGGTAAACCAGCGTTTGCCCGGAAAACACGTGGCGAACAATTTCTGTTTGTAAACAAACGGTTTATCAGGAGCAACTATTTGAATCACGCTGTGATGACTGCATTCGAAGGATTGCTTCCTGAAAACAGTTTTCCGTTCTATGTGATCTTTATTGAGATTGATCCGAAGCATATTGATGTGAATGTTCATCCCACGAAAACAGAAATCAAGTTTGATGACGAGCGAGCTGTTTATGCAGTCATGCGTGCTGCTGTTCGCCAATCGATGGGAGCGCACAATCTTGCCCCCAGTATTGATTTTCAGGAAGACGTCAATGTGATGACCAAACTTGGCAATACTTCGTCAGATGTGAATCGGGAGATTTATTTTGATGAACGTTTTCAATCTTCTTTGAACCGATCGAATCAACATCCCGATAGAAATCGGGACTGGGAGAAGCTATTTGAAGGCGAAGCAACCAGTAAATTATTTCAGCCTGAAATAGCACAAACTTCAGTAAAGACAGAACAGGAAATGCCATACACGGGTGATCAAACTTCTGTTCCTGAAAAGACCCTGACACAGCTTCATGATAAGTACATCTTGCGCCAGGTAAAGAACGGAATGATGATTGTAGACCAGCAGGGTGCGCATGAGCGGATTTTGTTTGAGAAGTTCATGGAAGATTTGAAATACAAATCTGCCGCAACTCAACAAAGTTTGTTTCCGAAAACGATCAGTTTTCCAGCGGCCGATTTTGCCCTGATTATGGAAGTGGAGCAGGAGATCAAAGCGCTGGGTTTCCGTTTTGAAGTATTTGGAAAAAATACGGTGCTTGTCAACGGAGTGCCTGCGAATTTGAAGTTTGCGAGCGAGAAGCAACTTTTTGAAGGACTGATCGATCAATTTAAACATAACCAGTCGGAGCTTTCATTGCCGCTGCAGGAGAACCTGGCGCGGGCACTGGCAAAACGTGCTGCTGTTAAGGCAGGACAAAAGCTGGAAAGTGAAGAGATGCAGGAGTTATTAACCAGTCTCTTTTCCTGTAAAACACCCAACTATTCGCCCGAAGGCAAGCCAACATTTTATATTTTTGAATTGAGTAGACTTGAAAGTTATTTTAACCGACTATAAATAAAACACCCTAGATGTTTAGACTTACACCTGTTGTTCGAAACCTGATCATTATTAATGTGATTGTCTTCATATTCCAGACAATTTCTGACGATGTGTTGACGCAATACTTGGCCTTGTACAATCAGGAAAGCGGCTACTTTAAGCCATACCAGTTGTTTACATACATGTTCGCTCATGGGAGTTTTTCGCACATTTTTTTCAATATGTTGAGCTTGGCCTTTATGGGCCCGATTCTTGAATCCTTTTGGGGCCAAAAGAAGTTTTTGCTTTTCTATTTGATAACGGGAATTGGTGCCGGACTCTTTAATTTTATGGTTGAGATGTTTATTGGCTCGGGTCCAGGGGTAATGGTTGGAGCATCAGGCGCGATTTATGGATTACTGATGGCATTTGGTATGATCTTCCCTAATATGGAAGTGATGTTATTGATTCCACCAATTCCTATCAAGGCGAAATATTTGGTGTTCTTATTGGGCGGATTAACATTTTTGATGGACCGCAGCGGTCAAGTGGCACACTTCGCCCACCTGGGTGGTGTGGTGGTTGGATTCATTGTTATTAAAGCCTGGCGCAGCCAGGGAGGAAATTATTACTAGAGAATTTTTCGTACACAGTGAGTAATCATGTTTGACGAATTTAAAAGCGCATTTCAACGATCCAATAACGCTCACGTTCAGTTGATCATCATCAACGTTGTGATTTTTATCGTGATTGGGGTCATATCAGTTGTTGGGGAAATTTCTGGTAACACTGTGTTTTCAGATTTCATCTACAACCAATTCACAATCCCTCCCACGATCGCTGAGTATTTAAGCCGGCCTTGGACGTTGATCACGTACATGTTTGCTCACAGCCGATGGGATATTTTCCATATCCTTTTCAACATGTTGGTGTTTTATTGGTTTGGCAGATTGTTCGTTGAGTATCTCGGAAGCGCAAAATTAACCGCACTTTATATTTTGGGTGGATTAGCTGGTGGTATTTTCTACTTGTTGATGTTTAATACGGTTCCTTTCTACATGGAGCGGTCAGGTTTTTCAGGAATGGTGGGAGCATCTGCGGCCATATACGCAATTGTTGTTGCCACCGCAGCCTTGCTACCCAACTATACTTTCTTTCTCTTGTTTTTCGGTCCCGTGCGAATTAAATACATCGCAGGTTTTTATGTGGTGATTTCTTTTTTAGGAACTACGCAATCAAATGCGGGAGGGAATCTTGCTCACCTGGGTGGAGCGCTGATGGGCTTTATTTACTTGAAGCAGTTACAAGCCGGCATCAACTGGGGGAGTTGGATTACTGCTACACTTGAATGGATGCAAGATTTATTCAAGAGCAAACCGAAAGTGAAAGTTACATACCGCAGTGAAGAGAAGGCTACGAAAAAAGCAGGTAAAGTACCGGGCTCAAAAGCTTCTCAAGCCGAGATTGATGCGATCTTGGATAAAATTTCAGATCGCGGCTATGAAAGCCTCACCAAAGAAGAGAAGGAAAAACTCTTTAACGCCAGTAAGAAGTAATCGGTGATCAGTAGTCAGTGAACACGAAGGCCAAGTACCGGTTACCGATCACTGCTTACTTTCTCAAAGAAATCATGCAGGGCATCAATGATCTGGTCCGCATCGTTTGAATAAATCACTGGCAGTTTTTGCTGATTGAACTTTATAAGCAAATCGTAATAGGTTGCTTCTGAAACGTCATGGTCGTGCATGAGTTCTTCCTTGATCAACGGATCAGTAATGACTTCCATAAACGTTCTGATTCGGTCGTTCTCCTGCATGAGCACCGCCAGTCTTCGTTTTTCTTTTTCGCGCCTATTGAAATATTCCCAGGGGGCAGCAATTGACTCCATCAAATTAGCTCTTCTTGGAGCACTGCTTTTTCTCGGGTTAATTTCATTGGGATATAGTTTTCTTGAGGAGACCGTAACCTCTTTTAACAAGGTAACTTTCTCAGCCATGCGAATCAAAATTGCATCTTCTTCAAAAAATAATGGTATTTCAACATTTTTATAGCCGACATGTGATAGCGTAAGCGTATCAACGCGTCTTGTATTAATCGTAAAAATTCCAGTGGTATCAACCAGCAATGATCGGGAAGTGTTTTTAACGTGTACAAAAACAGCCGGGAGCGGTTTAAAGGTGATGGAATCCACCACGATGACGCGTGTTTTCTTTTGCGCCTGAATCGCACTGGCCAGGAGTGTGAATATAATAACGAGATGAACTTTCAACGTTCAAAAATAGAAACTTAACATATGACACCGCGAAGCATGCAATAGTTTTAATGAAGAAAAAAATAGTTCTTGATTTTAGGCGATCAACTTGGCAATCCCGAACGCAGCAGCAGCAGCCAGCGCACCAACCAGGGCAACGCGCATGGCTCCCTTGAAGAGCGGTTGGCCTGTTAATTTACTCTTTATTAATCCGAATCCAACAAGGCACACTAGCGTGATAACGGTTGAATAAATCAATCCCTGCCTTGTTGATTCTGTAAAGAAATAAGCCGTGAGTGGAATCAGGCCACCAACAATATAAGAAGCTCCAATAATGAATGCGCTTTGATAGGCGCGATTTTTATCAGGCCGTTCCAGCCCCAGCTCAAAACGCATCATAAAATCCACCCACTTGTCGGGGTTCTTTGCCATTTCACGTGCAATTTTTTCCTGCAACTCTTCATTCAATCCGTATTCAGCAAAAATTTCTTTGGTTTCCCTGATCTCAACTTCATGTAATTTTTCAATCTCTTCGTATTCGCGTCTTTCTTCAGAATCGTAATGTTCGACTTCCGTTCGCCCCGCGAGATAGCCACCGAGTC